>JAGVGH010000060.1 GCA_020057225.1 Desulfobacterales bacterium
ATACCAAGGCGCAATCAGACAAGGTATGCCCTCACCCCGGCCCTCTCCCACAGGGAGAGGGAGATTGAGCGGGAGCTTTCAGCAGGTGTTACGGATTGGTCCGCATTTTGGTATTAACGGAGATCCGGGTGCAGATGTAGGCTGGAGGGTTCCGCCCGAAGGGCAGGTTCATCCAACACATAGAAATCATTTTGAAATGTTGGGTGAACCCGGGCCTTGCGGCCCGGAACCACCCAACCTGCGCCTCATTTTGCAATTACCTCTGGTAGTAACGGAGATCCGGGTGCAGGCCCTTGATGCGGAAAAGCTCCTGGAACACGAAAAGGGATTTCCGAAAACCCGTGTACTGAATCCGGGAATCCCCCACGTGCCTCCAGCGTATGGGAAACTGGGCGGCCTTGTATCCGCGCTGTTTCGCAAGCCACAGGATTTCGGGGTCGAAGATGACGCTGGTGAGTTTTTGCCGGGAAAAGAGATCCTGGGCCGCCTCCCGGGTAAACATTTTGAATCCGCACTGGGTGTCCGGGAAGGAAATCCCGAGATACAGGTTCTGGATGAGTGTGTAGATTCGCGCGGAAATTCTCCGGGGAAGGTTCTGGACCTCCTCCACCTGGGCGCCGGGAACGGTCCGGGAGCCAAACACCACAGAGTTTCCGGCATCGAACAAAGGAAACGTTTTTTCGATTTCGGAAATGGGGACCGCGTAGTCCGCGTCCATGAAAAGGATTTTCGCTCCTTCGGCCCGCAGCATGCCGTATTTGACCGCGTAGCCTTTGCCCCGGTTGGGCTGGTATTCCAGCGTCCTTACAGCAGTCTTGTGTTTTCCTGAAAAACTTTCCGCCACCTCCACGGTTCGGTCCCTGGACCCGTCCGAGACCACCACGACCTCGCTTTTCCAGGACTGCGCATCCAAATAGGCAAGGGTTTGCGCGAGGCAGGGTACAATCCTGTCCTCCTCGTTGTAGGCGGGTATCACAATGGAAACATCCATGCTCAGTTCTCCGTCTGGTCCGGCGCGGAGGTTTCGCGGAACTGCAGGGTGTGCAGTTTCGCGTATTCACCGCCCAGAGCGAGTAATTCCTCATGGCTGCCTTCCTCGGCGATCCGCCCCCCGGCCATCACCAGTATCCGGTGGACATTCCGCACTGTGGAAAGCCTGTGTGCGATGACAAACGCGGTGCGTCCGCGCATGAGGTTGTCCAGGGCCTGCTGCACCAGGCGCTCGCTTTCCGTGTCCAGCGAGCTGGTGGCCTCGTCCAGTATTAAGACAGGCGCGTTTTTCAGAAGCGCCCGGGCAATGCACAGCCGTTGCCTTTCTCCGCCGGAAAGCCGCGCGCCCAGTTCCCCCACATTGGAGTCAAGTCCCTTTTCAAGGCGCTGGATGAAGTCCCAGGCAAAAGCGTCTTTGGCGGCCTGGATGATCTCCTCTTCCCCGGCCTCCTGGTTGCCGTAAGCGATGTTTTCGCGGATGCTCGCGTTGAAGAGCACGGGAGACTGGGTGACAATGGCGATTTCCCGCCGGAGCGAGGCGATGGAAAGGTTCCGGACATCATGCCCGTCCAGACGCACCGAGCCGCCCGTCACATCGAAAAACCGGGGCACAAGGTTGACCAGGGTGGATTTGCCGCCGCCCGAGGTTCCCACCAGCGCCACCACTTCCCCGGGGCGGACAGTGAGATGGATGTCTTTCAGGACCTGGGTTTCCCCGTAGCCAAAACCCACATGGTCAAAGACGATGGTGTGGGCGCCCCGGGCGAGGACCACAGGGTTTTCCGGGTCCAGGATTTCCGGACGCTGTTCAATCACGTCAAAGACCCTGTCCGCCGCGGCCAGCCCCTCCTGGAGGTCGTTGTTGAGATATGAGATTTTTTTGACGGGATCATAGAGCATGAGAACGGCGGCCATGAAGGAGAAAAAGGTGCCGGGGGTCGAGGCGCCCTCGATGACCCGGTAACCCCCGTACCACATGACAAAGGCGATACCAAGGCCCGCCAGGATTTCCATGACGGGCGAAGACAGGGACTTGGCGGTTATGGCGGCCACTTCGCGGTCGAGTATCTCTTTGGTTTTCGCGAAAAAGCGGCGTTTTTCGTGTTCTTCCATGCCAAAGGCTTTGACGATGATGTTGCCGGAAAGGGTTTCCTGGAGCATGGAGGAAAGGTCGGCCATGGCCTCCTGGCATCCGGTGGCGGCTTTTCGGACCCGGCGTCCGAACCAGTACACGGGGTAGAAGGCGGCGGGCAGGATGAGGAAGGCGAAGACCGCCATTTTCCAGTCGCGGTAGAGGATGACGAAGGAAAGGCCGGTAACGGTGAAAAAGTCGCGAAGGGCGCTGGTGACGGCTCTGGAGACAAGGCCCTTGATGACGTTCACGTCGTTGGTCACGCGGCTCATGAGCGCGCCTGTGCGCTCGCCCTGGAAATACGAAAGGGAGAGGTCCATCATGCGGTTGTAGAGGGTGTCCCGGAGGGATTTGATGATGGCCTCGCCCGCGCGGGACATGAGGACGTTTTGGCCGTAGTAGGCGGCGCCCCGGAGCAGGTAGAGGACAATCACGGCGGCGGGGAGGACTTTGAGCATCCGGGAGTCTTTGTTGACAAAAATGTCGTCGAGCACAGGCTTGACGAGAAAGGCTGTTGTTGCGGTGGAGGCGGCCATGACGAGCATGCAGGCCATGGCGCCCAGGAGCTTGCCCGCGTTTTGGCGGATAAGCCCGAACAGGCGGAGATGGCGTTTTTGGAATTTGGGCAGTTTAAGGGGCATGGGGCCTGTGTTTGTTGGGGTTGAGAGGTTTTTTAAGAGGCGATTGCAAAATAAGGCGTAGGCTGTTGTAAGGAATGACCCGTTTTTTAAAAAACCGGGCGCTTTCCCTGGTATTCTAACTCCGCACTTCTGTCTCCTGAATTCTCCGGCTTTGCCGGTTTAGACAATTACCTCTTTATGGAGGTAATTGCAAACTCTTAGAAACGACAAATTTGATGTAGGCCGGATGGTTCCGCCCGAAGGGCAGGTTCATCCAACCCATAGAAATCATTTTAGAAATCTTGGGTACACACGGGCCTTGCGGCCCGGAACCACCCAACCTACGCATAATTTTGCAATTACCTCTTTATGGTTCAGGATTCCAAGGAGGTTTGCCGGACAGTCCGGATTTTTTTATGGGCGGATACGAGTACCTGGAGGAGGGACTCCACGTCCACGGGTTTATCGAGGCAGACAAAGGCGCCTTGTTCCGCGCAGGGGCCTGAGCACTGGCCCGGGCCCGCCAGCACCACCACCTCAAGGCCCGGGTTTTCCTTGCGAAGCAGGCGGAGCACTTCGGCGCCGGGCATATCCGGGAGTCCGGCGTTCAGGACGAGGATTTCCGGGGGGTCTTCGCGGCAGAAATTCACGGCCTGCATGCCGTCATAGACAACGGCGCATCCCACGCCCCGGGCGGTGAGTTTGTCGTTTAAGGTTTTGACGGATTCCTGTTCGCAGTCCACGAGGAGGACTTTGCCGGGCATGCTGGTATCGAGTCTGGAGTAGGGCGGGCCCTGGGCGCCGGGGGCTGTTTCTATGAGGAAGCCGAGTCCGCCGGTGAGCGCGGCCATTGCCGGCCCGAGTTCCTTTTGCAGGGATTCCCGGTCCCGCGCGGGGCGGCAGGTTGTCAGAACCATTGCCGGTCCTCTGAATTCAACTTGAAAGACATGGCCTTTATTGGCCAGCGCGGCCTCTGTTTCGGCCGCGAGGAGAAAACGGTCGAGGGCGGTTTTTGCCTCGGGCGGCATGGGCGCGAGATTTTGGGCGCTGGCGTGGATTTTGGCCGAGGCGTCTTCTGGGGAGAGGGAATCGGTGTGAAGCACGAGGTGGTAGAGGGTTTCCTCGAAGGGGTGGGCCAGGGAGAGGGTTTCGGTCCAGGCAAAGGCGCGCTCGTCGCACATTTTGAGCAGTTTTTTGGCGAGGGCCTCGTTGAGTTCCCCGCCGGACCGGGCCTTGTCGAGTCTTGCGGCGGCGCCGGCCTGGAGGCAGACGCGGAGGGCGCCCGGCATGTCCTGTGGGATGAGGTGCGCGGTGAGTCCATGGAGGACGGCGTCGCCGTCTTTGACGAGTCCGGCGACAGCGGCTTTGAGGTAGGTGATGGCGCGCTCGCGTTCCCTGGTGTGGCGTTCAAAGGCTGAGACACGGCCCATGAGGGTGCGGCGAAGGGCGGACTCTCCAATGGGGAAGCGGCGGGCGGCCTCCTGGACGGCGGCCTCGTCGTCCCGCAGGGGGTGGCCGAGTTTTCCGGCCACAGCGCGCGCCACTGTCTCCGCGTCGCAGTAGGCGCCCGCGAAGATGCTTACCACAGCCATTGGGGTTCTCCGCAAGGGGGGTAGTTATCCGGGTTCCAGACGAGGGGCATTATAGCAGAAAAGTTTCCCGCGATCACGGTTCTGTTTGGAAGAGGGAGGCAAGGTTCCGAAAGATTACAGTTTTATCTTAAATTAAACTGTTAAAAAAGATATGTTGCGTTTTAGGGCGGGGGAGGAGCCGCGCTTTCAAGAGGCGTCGGCGATGCGGGAGGACCCTTGGTGCGGGAGGCGTGTGTTCCGGGGTTTGATACCGAGCCGCAATCAGGGATAGCCAACAAGGTATGCCCACGCCCCGGCCCTCTCCCGCAGGGAGCGGGAGATTTAGAGCTTATCCATAAATAATCTTATTGCAAGGGATTCACCTGTTCGGGCGCACGCCGTGCGCCCCTACGGCAATGGAACCCGAGCCATCGGAGCGTCCAGCGGTAAGCGATAACGGCCGTTACATAACCGTAGGGGCGCACGGCGTGCGCCCGCGATGAAAAAGTGCCCCTAAAATCCTCCTCAGCAGTATTTAGGGATAAGCGCTTATAGTGTTCCTATGTGGCCTCGCAGTCAAGAGAATTTTCGCCGGAGGGGTGTGCTTGCCGTTTCCTATTCGCGCCCGAAGCGCACAGTACCTATTTTCATAAATCGGTTCCGATGGATGAGCCTGTCGGGACCACCTGCGCTTCGCGCGGAACCACCCGGCATACACTTGATTTTTACCGGTGTATTACATGTAGGCAGGGTGATTCCGAGCGCGCCAGGGTGATGTGTTATGGCAAAAGGGTTGTTCGCGCGCGGGTTCACCCGACAATTCTCTCTTCGGCAATTGGAAAAAAATTCTGACAACCGTTATAGCGGGAGATTTCAGCGAGTGTTAAGGGTTTGAACGCACCTTGGAGCGAGGACATGTCTTTGTCTTTGCCTGGCGGTTTCTTTTCCTGTTTTTACCCCTGTCAATATTCAAAGAATGCGCGCGGGGCGTCTTTCTGTGTTCATGGGAGCGCAAAGGCGGGGTTTGCCCAAAAGCCGGTGCTATACTTTGTCCGCGTCCGGGGAGAACGGTGTTGCCGCCCCCGGGAAAGAGATGGAAAAAAACGGGGTCCGCGTGGAGGCGGGCAGCTCCGGCCAGACAGGGAACCACTCACGAAACGGGAGGAGAACATGTCAACGGAGATTACCACTTCCTTTGTGCAGCATTACCACAACAATGTGGACCTTTTGGCGCAGCAGAAGGGCTCGCGGCTGCGGGGGGCGGTGCGGGAGGAGCGCGTCACGGGCAAGGAGGCGTTTTTTGACCAGATACGGGCCACGGCGGCGCGGCGGCGGACCACGCGGCACGGGGACACGCCGCTCATCGAGACGCCCCATGACCGGCGGAAGGTGACGCTTCTGGACTATGACTGGGCGGATTTGATTGACGACACGGACCGGGCGCGGCTTTTGGAGGATCCCACGAGCGCGTATGTGCGGAACGCGGCCTACGCCATGGGCCGGGCGGTGGACGATGTGATTTTGGCGGCGGCTGTGGGGACGGCGTATTCGGGGGTGTCGGGGGGGACGGCCAATGAATTTGACACGGTGAACAACCGTGTGGAGGCGTCGGCGGCGGGGATGACGGTGGCCAAGGTGTTGGCGGCCAAGGAGATACTGGACGGGTATGACATTGACCCGGACATTCCGAGGTATCTGGCGCTGACGAGCGCGCAGGTGAGCGATCTTTTGAACGCCGCGGAGGTCAAGTCCATTGACTACAACACGGTGCGGGCGCTGGCCGAGGGGACGCTCAACAGTTTTTGCGGGTTTACGGTGCTGCGGACGGAGCGTCTGGGCACGGCAGGAGGCGAGCGGCGGTGTTTGGCCTGGGCGCGGGACGGGATTGTGCTGGCGGTGGGCAAGGAGTCCTCGGCCAAGGTGAGCGAGCGTCCGGACAAGAACTACGCGCTTCAGGTGTATTACAGCATGTCCATTGGCGCGGTCCGGATGAGCGAGGAGGGCGTGGTGGACATTTTGTGCGTGGAGAGCTAGCCGAGAGACAGGAGACAGGAGTCAGGAGTTAGAAGTCAGGAGTTAGAAGAAAGCGGAGAGCGGCCTGTTTTAAGGGCGGGGTAGTTGTCCGGGTTAAGGGTGAGGACGGCAACACGGGCCTGCGGGGCGCGTGAAGAGGGGAAAGGAGCTGGAAGATGGCGACGGTTTTCACGGATGTGGCGGCGGTGGAGGAGAATCCCACGCCTGAGACGTATCTGGACGTGTCGCTTTCGCGGGGAAAAACGCGGTGCGTGCAGGCGGTGTACGAGGCGAACGGGGCGGCTTCGGGGACAGTTATCAACGTGTGCCGGCTTTACAAGGGGGAGCGGGTGCTTTTGGGGGGGGCCTTGGTGCTGCACGACGCGCTGGGGAGCGGGGTCACGCTCAAGCTGGGGGATGATGACGGGACCGGGGCGGATGATGACCGGTATCTGGAAGCGGCGTCGGCGGCCACAGCGGGGGCGGTTCATCTGGGGGGCTCGGTGGCCTGCATCAACAAGGTTCCCCATGAGGTGGGAGCGGACTGCTGGCTGACCTGCACGGTGGGAGGCGGGGCGGCCACAGGGACGGTGCGGTTTGAGGCGCATTTGAGCGCGAACAACTAAGGATTGTGTGATTCGGGAGGGGGGCCGGGGTTTTGCGGCCCCCGTAACCGGCGGGCAGTGAGCGGGGAGGGGAGAATGGCGAGCAAGGTATCCATGGTCAACGCGGCGCTTATCAAGATAGGGGCGTCGCCGGTCACGTCCCTGGGAGAGGACTCGGAGGCGGCCCGGCTGGGGGGGGCGCGGTTTGACGACGTGCTGGACGCGGTGCTTCGGGCGTATCCGTGGAACTCGGCGTTTTCACGGGCGCGGCTTACGGCGCTTTCGGAGGCGCCTGTGTCGGGTTTTTCGTTTCAGCATGTGCTTCCGGCGGATCCGTACTGTTTGCGGGTGCTGACGGTGGAGGGGGGATGCCGGTTCCGGGTGGAGGGGAGGCGTCTTTTGTGCGATGCGAGTCCTGTGGATATCACGTACATCCGGCGGGTGACGGACATGAACCAGTTGGACGGTTTGTGCCGGGAGGCGGTGGCGGCGTATCTGGCCAAGGAGCTGGCGTATCCGCTTACGGGGTCGTCGTCATTGGCGGAGCGGATGTCTGTGGAGTACGAGAGGCGGCTTCGGGAGGCGCAGCGGATAGACGCGGTGGAGGGGACTGCGGCGGAGCAGGGGGAGGGGAGCTGGGCGCGGGCGCGGAGGGGGTGAGGAGGCAGGAGATAGGACTTGCCGGAATGGGTTCTGGGGTTGAAACCCCAGGCCAGGGGCAAGACCTTGCCGCTAACGTGGCCGCTATGGGGAAAGAGGCCCGTTTTGAGGAAAGAAAAGGTAATAAAAACGAGTGGTTTTTTCAGTATTCCAACTCCTAAACCGGCGGAGTCAGAGAATTTAGGAGTTAGAAGTTAGAAGTTAGAATAAAAAATCATGTTTTGTTGCGTTTTTTTGTTATAAAATGGGCCTTTATCCTTATAGCAGCCGCGGTGCGGCAAGGTTTTTGAGATAGCCTGGGGTTTCAACCCCAGGACCATGGCTCAGACATTATCTACGCAAAAAGCGCGGATAATCCGGACATAGAATCTAACTCCTGACTCCTGACTTCTAACTCCTGACTTCTTTAAGGAGGATTTCATGCGGCAGTATTTATCCCATGGGCTGGGTGTCAATTCCGTTGCGTTGCATTTGCTGCTTTTGGACCAGGGGGCGGATTTCGAGCCGGTGTATGTAAACCACGGGGCGGACTGGCCGGAGACGTATCAGTATCTTTCCATGTTCCAGCGCTGGCTGGCGAGGCGGGGGCACAGGCCGGTCACGGTTCTTACTCCCGATGTGGCGGGACACGCGACCCTGGCCGGGTACTGCAGGGAGCGGCGGCTTATTCCGGGGATGGTCCGGAGATGGTGTACGAACCGGTTCAAGGTTACGCCGCTCAAGCGGCATTTTGAGGATCCGTGCGTGTGCCATATCGGGGTGGACGCGGGGGAGGCGCGCCGGGCCAAGCCGGGGGCGCGCAAAGGGATTGTCAACCGGTTTTTGCTTATTGAGAACGGGCTGGGCCGGGAGGGGTGCGCGCGGGTCATCCGGGAGCACGGGCTACCGGTTCCGGAGAAGAGCGGGTGTTTTTTTTGTCCGTTTCAGAGAAAGAGCCAATGGCTGTTGCTGCATGAGCGGCATCCGGAGCTGTTCAGCGTTGCGGCGGAACTGGAGGAGCGGTGCGCGGCGGACAGGGTGGCGCGGGGGAAGGCGCCTATTTACCTTACGGGCAGGCCGCTTATGGAGAGTCTTCACCGGTGGCGGGGGCTGCATCCGGCGCGGAGCAGGAGGGGGAGGCGGCGTCACGGGAATGAAGGAGGGGAGCAGGGGTGGATTGTCGGGTGAACCCGCGCGCGAACAACGTAATTACCGTAAACATTCCCCTGGCGCGCGCGGAACCACCCGACCTACACCTGAGAGGAA
>JAGVGH010000183.1 GCA_020057225.1 Desulfobacterales bacterium
AAACTCATGGAAACGGCAAATTTGAGGCAGGCCGGGTGGTTCCGCCCGAAGGGCAGGCTCACCCAACACTTAGGAATCATTTAGAAATGTTGGATACACCCGGGCTTTGCGGCCCGGAACCACCCAACTTACGCCAATTATGCAATTACCTCTTATGAACGGGCAGGGCGGGGGGCAATAGATTTTATAATGTGTGTCGGAATTCTCTTCCGATTACGGGGGATAGCATTGTCGGGTACACCCGCGCGCGAACAGCCCTTTTGCCACAACATCACACCGGCGCGCGCGGAACCAGCCGACCTACATGTAATACACTGACAAAAATTACATGTAGGTCGGGTGGTTCTGCGCGCAGCGCAGGTTCACCCGACAGTTTTATCAATCGGCACGGAATTCTGACAAACGCTATCTGTCCGTATTATCTGCGGTTTTTTGCGTGGATAATGTTTGCGCCATGGTCCTGGGGTTGAAACCCCAGGCTATCTCAAAAACCTTGCCGCACCGCGGCTGCCATGAGGATAAAGACCCATTTTATAACAAAAAATACAACAAAACATGATTTTTTATTCTAACTCCTAACTCCTAACTCCTAACTCCTAACTCCTCCGGCTCCGCCGGTTTAGGAGAAACAGCATGTCCGACGGATGGCGCGCGCGGCTGGGCCGCTGGCTTTTAGGGAACGCGGAAGCCATGCCCCCGGTCTGGCTTGTGGGCGGCACAGTGCGGGACCTTCTTTTGGGCAAGGAGCCAGGCGACCTTGACATCGTGTGCCACGGCGCCAAATCCCTGGCGGCGGCGCTCGCCCGCGCGAAAAACGCGGCCCTGGTTCCCATGGAAAAAGACTCCAGGGCGCCCTCCTACCGGGTGGTGAGCCGGCAGGATCCGGACGATTACCTGGACGTGACCGAACTTCGCGGCCCGGATATGGATTCGGATTTACGCGCCCGGGACTTTTCCGTCAACGCCATGGCCTTGGAAATCCGTCCCGAGGCTCCGGGACTGACCGGAGAGACCCTCGACCCTTGCGGCGGACAGGAGGCCTTGTCCGCCCGCCGTTTGGAGATTCTGGGAGAGCAAAACATTCTGGACGATCCCCTCCGCATCATGCGGGGATACCGCTTGGCGGGAACCCTGGGATTCACCCTAAGCCCGGGAACCCTGGAACTCTTTACCCGCCACGCGGCCCTTCTCACCCAGGTCGCCATGGAAAGGGTGACACGGGAGCTTCTCCTTCTTCTGGACTCGGGCCGCGCCGCTCCCTTGGTCCGGATGATGGACGCCCAGGGCGTCCTCGCGGTTCTCTTTCCCGAGACCCTGCCCATGCGGGGCTGCGTCCAGGAGGGTTTTCATCACCTGGATGTCTGGGAACACAGCCTTTTGGTGTTTGAGGAATGCGGGAAGATACTCGGCGCCCTGGAAACGGAGTTTGGGGAAGACGGGGCCGGCGTCCGCGCCTATCTGGGTGAAAGCCGCAGAAGACCCCTGCTGCTCTTGGCCGCGCTTCTCCATGACATAGGCAAGCCCATGGCGAAAAGGACCAACGCGGAAAAAGGGCGGGCCACCTTTTACGGCCATGACAGGAAAGGCGCGGCCCTGGTGGAGGAGACCGCCCGGGGGATGCGGCTTTCCGCCAAGGACAGGGAATATCTGGCCCTTTTGGTGCGGGAGCACATCCATGTGCTGGACCTTGCAAAGCCCCATGTCCGGGAAAAGACGCGCATGGCCTGGTTCCGAAGCATGGGCGGGGCGGCGGCGGCCTCCCTTGTCCTTGCCCTTGCGGACATCCGGGGCAGGCGCGGTCCCTTCGTGACGGAGAAGGACACCCGGGAGCGGGAGGACTATTGCCACGCCATGATTCACGCCCTGTACGGGGGTGTCCTGGAGCGCCTTCGTGAAAAACCCTTTGTGACCGGCCAGGACCTCTTGGACTTGGGGATGGCGCCGGGTCCCCGAATGAGAAAAGCCCTTGAGAAGGTGCGGGAAGCCCAGGACGCCGGGGAGGTTACGGACCGGGAGGCGGCGCTGGCGCTGGCGAGAGAGCTTGCGGCGTCTCCATCCGCCTCGTGACGGAAACACGGGCCGCCCGGCAAGCATTCCGTTGGGCGGCGCCGGATAACGCCCCGCGCGGCGGAACCGCGACAGCACAACACCTGTGTACCAGGAGGCACAAGCGCCATGATTTTTCCGCTCATCCAACGCGCCCCCAAAAACGCGCGAACACCCTGGACTCCGCCGGACACCCCGGGCGCCAAGGGCTTCGGCACCCGGCTGGGCCAAAACCGGCTGTTCATGGATATCATCCTCTCCCGCCTTGTGGGCGAATGGAGCGTCCAAAATCCGCAAGCCGCCATGCCCGACCCCGGGAGGCCCCTTGTCTGGCTCATCGCCCACGGCCCCCTCACGGCGCCCACCGCCCTGATGGGCGTAATCGGCAAAACCCTCCTTGACAAGGGCATGGATGATCTCGTTGTGGCCTTCTACCCCCACCCCCTTGTTCTCAAAATTCCCCTGTTTGGCTGGTTTTACGAGCGCCTGGGCACGGCCACACAGCTTTACGACGTGGAGCGCCTGGCCCTTTGCCTGAAAACCGGCAAGGTCCACGCGGCGGGAACCGCGCCCGAAAGCGTCAACTGCAATTTTTCCTGGACCGAATACGTGGCGCCGTTCCACACCGGCGGCATGCTCGCGGCGGCCATTCTCGCGGACGCGGACATCTGCCTGTTGGCCCATCTGGGCGGCGAGCTGTGGAACATCCGGGCCAACCTTCCTTTTGGTCTCACCGTGCCCTTTACCCGGGGACTCCGGGGCGTGAACGTGCCGTTGCCGCCTGTGCGCCGGATTCCCCGGTATTTGGTGTCCTGTGAACGTTACACGTGTCCCGTGAAAAGCGGGACGTTTTCACGGCTGGACGCGAAGACCCGGCGGGGGGTATTGGCGGTGGAGATGGAAAAAGTCCGGAACCGGCTTCTTGAAATGACCAGGGCGCTTGCGGCGGAAATGGAAAAAGCGTAAGCCGGAGAGGACAGAGGACAGGAGTTAGAAGAGTAAGGATAACAGGCTGCTCCCCAGGTATCATGTAGGCCGGATGGTTCTGCGCGAAGCCCGGGTTCATCCGACAATTTCCTCCCCGACAATTGGGAACCGAATTCTGCAAACGCTATAAATACGCAGTCCATACGCCGGCACGGACCATGCTGTCTGGGGTGAAAGCGTCTTGCAAAAAAGGGAGCATACAGTGAAACCAACCCCGGCGCACCATAACCCCCACGCCTACCCCGTCCTTGCGGTGGACGATGTGCCGCTCAACCTTAAAATCCTGGGCGGGCTGTTGTCCCTCGAAGGAATCGCCTTCCGCTCCGCCGCCGGCGGCCAGGAAGCCCTCGACGCGGCAAAGGAAAACCCGCCGGACCTCATCCTCCTTGATGTCAACATGCCGGGAATGGACGGCTACGAGGTCTGCCGCAGCCTTAAAAACATGCCGGAAACCAATCTAAATGATTTCTATGTGTTGGGTGAACAGGCGCTCCGCGCTGAACCACCCGGCCCGCCTCAAATTTGTCGTTTCCATGAGTTTTGCAATTGCCTCAGGAGGTTATCGGGAAAAACACGGGCAGGATAGGCGTGTCGGGCGCGCCTGGAGAAGGCAGCCGTTTTGGGTTCACCCTGCCTTCCGCCCCGCCGCCGCCGCCGCTTTCTCCTCTGTGCTAAAAGCGCACAGCATGTTCATGGCGCATTCCGGGCATTTGGGTTTGCGGGCCGCGCACACGGAGCGTCCCAGATAGATAAGCTGGAGGGAAAACCTGTTCCACGCCTCTTTGGGCAGAGCCGCCATAAGGTCCTTCTCCACCTTTACAGGGTCAGCGTACACGGTAAAACCCAGACGCTTGGCGATGCGTTTGACGTGGGTGTCCACCACGATGCCGGGAATATCCCACACAGCCCCCAGCACCACATTGGCGGTCTTGCGCCCCACGCCCGGCAGGGCGGCCAGGGCTTCCAGGTTCCGGGGCACTTCTCCGCCGTGCGACTCTAAAAGCGCCCGCGCGCAGTCCTTGACGCGGCGGGCCTTGATGTGAAAAAAGCCCGTCTTTCGGATGAGCCGCTCGATCTCCTCAAGGGGCGCGTCCGCAAGGGCACGGGGAGAGGGATAGCGGGCGAACAGCGCGGGAGTCGTCTCATTCACCTGCCGGTCCGTACACTGGGCGGACAGGAGGGTGGCGATGAGGAGCTCGAAGGGATTTCCATGTTTAAGCTGGGTCTCGACATCGGGATAGAGCGTGTCAAGCGTCCCGAGGATTTTCCGGGCTGTCTGTTGTGTCACCGCCATGGTCCCTCCCGCCCTGCCGGAGCACCCCGGCGTTTTTTAATAGCACCATGGCGCCATGCCCCAAAGTTTGTCAAGGGGACAGGCGCTGGAAAGAGAGGTTTGTGTGAAGGCGTTGGGGTTATGTTCCGGAGGACTTGACAGCATTTTGTCCGCGCTGGTGCTCCGGGACCAGGGAATCGAAGTTCAATGGGTCACGTTCGAGACCCCGTTTTTCAGCTCCGCAAAGGCCCGGGAGGCTGCGGCCATGACCGGAGTGCCCCTGCGGGTGGAGGGCATCACCGGGGTTTACCTTAAAATGCTGCGGAATCCGAAGCTGGGGTACGGGCGGTATATGAACCCCTGCCCGGACTGCCACGCCCTCATGTTCCGTCTTGCCGGAGAAATGCTCGCCGAGGAAGGAGCTTCTTTTTTGTTTTCCGGGGAGGTGGCGGGGCAGCGGCCCATGAGCCAGAATAAAAACGCGCTGCGGTATGTGGAAAAGAATTCAGGATATGACGGCCTCATTGTCCGGCCTCTTTCGGGAAAAATTCTGCCGCCCACGGTTCCCGAGAAAGAAGGCTGGATCAACCGCGACCTGCTGCTGGATTTTTCAGGGCGTGGACGCAAACCCCAGATGGCCCTTGCGGAGCATTACGGAATCACCTCCTATCCCAATCCCGCGGGAGGATGCCTTCTCACGGACGAGGGGTTTTCGCGCAGGCTCAAGGATCTTTTCGCCCACGCGGAGGAAACGCCGGAACGGGACCTTATGCTCTTAAGCCACGGGAGACACTACCGTTTGGACGCGCGGACCAAGGCGGTGGCGGGGAGGGACAAAAAAGACAACGAGGCCATCCTGGCGCTGCACGACCCTTCCCGGGACATCCTGCTTACCCTGGAGGGGATTCCGGGTCCCAAGGTTCTGATTCCGGGAGGCGGGACCGCGGAGGCTGTGGCCCTGGGGGCGCGCCTGTGCGCGGCCCACGGACGGGCAAGGGACCGCGCGGTCCGGGTGCGTGTGGAAGGGGCCGGAACGCGGACGGTGGTGGAGGCTTACGGGGTGATGGACGCGGAACTGGAAGGGAAAAGGATGTAGGGGCGGGGGGCAAGCCCCGCCCCTACAACAGCCTGCTAATACCATTGCCCTAAACCGGCAAAGCCGGAGAATTCAGGGGACAGGAGTTCGGAGTTGGAATACCAGGGAAAGCGCCCGGTTTTTTAAAAAGCGGGTCTCATTCCTTACAGCAGCCGCGGTGCGGCAAGGTTTTTGATCTAGCCTGGGGTTTCAACCCCAGGACCATGGCTCAGACATTATCCGCGCAAAAAACGCGGATAATCTGTCGGGTGGTTCCGCGCGCGCCTGGGCGATGTGTTGTGGCAAAAGGGCTGTTCGCGCGCGGGTGTACCCGACAATGCTATCCCCCGTAATCGGAACAGAATTCTCACAAACGCGATAACAGGCGCGGGGAAGCGCAAGGCCCCCCGCGCCCTGCCCGCATGCGGTCTCCGCCGCCTTCTATCCCGCCTTTTCCACCACCACCAAAAACCTCGTCTCTTCCCTCTCCGGAAGCGCGTAGGGCAAAAACTCCACCCTGGCGATGCCTGGTCCGGACGCGCGCGCCAGTTCCTCCGCTTCTTCCCGCGCGCGCGGTCCCTTCATGGCCCAGAGCGCGCCCCCGGGAACAAGAAGCGGCTCCGCAAGACGCCATAAAAGGGCAAGGTCCGCAACCGCCCGGGAAACCACGGCGTCCTGTCCTCCCAGGCCCTTTAAGACAGCCTCCTCCGCCCGCGCCTGGACAGCCCGGACGTTCTTCAGCCCCATCAGCGCGGCGGTGTGGGCCAAAAAACTCGTCTTTTTCCGGGCGGAGTCCAGAAGAGTCATGGAAATGTCCGGGCGCGCCACAGCCAGGGGCACTCCCGGGAACCCGCCGCCGGCGCCTAAATCCAAAACAGCGGCGCCGTGCCGGAGCCAAGGGGCCGGGGCCAGGGAGTCGGCATAGTGCAGCGCGGCCATTTCCTGGGGATCGGCCACCGCGGTAAGATTGAGGCGCGCGTTCCAGATGAGAAGCTCCCGGGCGTGCAGGGCCAAAAGCCGGATTGGCTCCTCTCCCAGGAAAACCCCCAGGGCGCGGGCGCCCTCGGACGCAATCCGCGCGAATTCCGGCCAGGGGTCCGGCTCTCCGCCGGGTTTTGGCTGCTTCCGTTTTTCCATCACTTCCGCACCCGCACAAGCAAGGCCCCCCATCCCCCGGCCTTGGGCGGCGCCTGGGAAAAGCCCGCCACCCGGGGATTTCTTTGAAGGCACGCCTCCACCGAGCGCCGGAGCGCGCCCGTGCCCTTGCCGCACACCACCCGGACCTCCAATATCCCGGCCTTTTGGCATTCCTCCAGGTAGTCCTCCAGAAGGCCGGAAACCTCCCGGGGTGAAAACGTGTGCAAATCCAGTTCCCCGTCCACGGGAATCCGGACCGGTCCGCCGTTTTCAAAGGGATTCTCCAGGTCTTCCTGCTCCATCACGCCCCCGCCGGCCAGTCCACGCTGTCCGCCGCGCCAAGAAGGCCGTCCTTGGCAAACGCGGGCAGAAGAAACGCGCCCCGGTGGATCTGGGTGTTGTAATAGCGCGTCGCCAGCCCGTCGTTGCGCGCGTCCGGCAAACGCGCGTCCGTCAATGGGCAAAGGCCCTTGGAGGCAAAGGAGAGGCTCCAGAGTCCCCCGGGGTAGGAGAGGTTGGAAATGAGATACAGATGCAGGCGGCTGAAAAAAGGCCGCTGGTTTTGAAACATCTCCCGCTGGATATCCTGGTCAAAGAACGGGGATTCCGCCTGGGCCACAAGGATTCCGTCCGGGGCCAGCACCCGGGCCACGTCCCTGTAAAACTCCCGGGAGAAAAGCACAGTGGCCGGACCCACAGGGTCTGTGGAATCCACCAGCACCACGTCAAACATCTCATCCGTGTTCCGGGCAAAGGCGATTCCGTCCTCTATTTTCACGTCCAGCCGGGGATCGTCCCAGGCCCCGATCCGGGGCAGGTGTTCTTTGCAGGCTTCCACCACAAGTTTGTCAATTTCCACCAGAACGCAGCGTTTGACCCCTTTGTGGCGGAGAACCTCCCGGGCGGTTCCGCCGTCCCCGCCGCCGATGATGAGCACGCGCTCCGGGCAGGGATGGGTGTAGAGCGGCACGTGGGCCATCATCTCGTGATAGACGAACTCGTCCCGTTCCGTGAGCATGATTTTGCCGTCGTTCAACAGCATGCGTCCATGTCCGGCGGTTTCGATAATATCCACCCGCTGAAAGGGGCTTTGGCCGGAAAAAAGGGTGCGGACCGCGCGGAACTTCATGCCGAAGTCCCCGTGGTAGATTTCCTGGACCCAGAGGTCCATGCCGGAGGTGTTTTCGTGTTCCATGGGTGTGAGTTCCTTTTTGCCGGGACAGGTCACCGGGAGTAGGCGGCGTGGGTGATGTGGTAGCCGCAGTCGAATTCATAAAAGCCGCGCTCGATGGTGCGGTATCCGGGGAAATCACCGGCAAGGGCGGGGCGGGGGGTCTGGCCGGGCAGGCTGGCGGTGAGCACAAGGGTGAAGGCGCCGGGGCGGAACACATCAAGAACCTTTGCCACAAGCTCCCGGTAGTCTTTCGCGAGGATGTTGGTCTCATAACTCACATAGGAGCCGCGCGGCTGGGGGGTCACGTGGACGGTGGAGTACCGTCCGCTCCTGACAGCGTTGACCGAGAGTCCGCAGGGGGAGAAAAGATGGGCGTCCACGTCCGTCCCGTGAAAGAGCGTGGCGAGTCCGGAGCGCTCCATGGCCGCGGACGCGGTTTGGGCCTCGGACGTGAAGCAGTCTGTCACGCTTTCCGGAAGCCGGTGCATGAGGATTTCAAGGGTGGCGTCCTCTCCGGGCCGGGCCTTTTCGTGGGAGGAGTAGAACACATGCACATGGTCGCGGTTGGCGGGCCCTAAGCGGTAGCTTTTGCCGGGAAACCAGGTTTCGAGGCGTTTTACGTCGGCCTCGAAGTCGGCGGGCTGGTCCAGGGGGTACATGAGGTTTTTGCGTTCGTAGAAAACGAAGTCCACCTCGTCTTTAGGGACGAGGGTGAGGATTTCCGGCAGGGCCTCGACCAGGGTGGTCTGGCCGCAGGTGATCATGAGAACGCGCCCGTCCCAGACAAAGAGGCTGGACTCGGAGAGCAGGTAGGCGTCCATTTCGGGGGAGCGGATGCCGTTCAGGATGCGCGCGCGGCTGGCAGCGGCCACGCGGTCCCAGTGGTCGCGGGTTCCCGCGCGGAGTCCGGGCCAGGGGCGGCGGAGGATGATTTCCAGTTTTTTTTCAGGGCCCTCGAAGGGCGAAAAGTCCGTGTTCATGGCGCACCTCGCCGGGGTGCTGCACCGGCCGTGTGGATGGGTCCCCTGGAGGGGGACGCGGGGGAACCTTTACATGATGCCGCGGCGCGCGTCAAATGCCAGGGAGGATTTTGGGGGGGAATGGGAGGGGGGGACCGTGTCCTAAACCGGCAAAGCCGGAGAATTCAGGAGACAGAAGTTCGGAGTTAGAATACCAGGGAAAGCGCCCGGTTTTTTAAAAAGCGGGTCTCATTCCTTACAGCAGC
>JAGVGH010000212.1 GCA_020057225.1 Desulfobacterales bacterium
CACCCAACATTTCTAAAATGATTTCTATGTGTTGGATGAACCTGCCCTTCGGGCGGAACCATCCGGCCTACATCAAATTTGTCGTTTCCATGAGTTTTGCAATTACCTCCGCATTTTGGTATTAGAACCCTGTTCCGCGGCGGGGAGCCGCCTGGGTTCGTGCGGTGAAAAAGACCGGATTACGGGGGAAAAACCCCGCTCCCAAACGCGGAGGATGTTGTCCGGTCCTTCCAAAGAGTTTATTGGCGGCGCTCATGAAATTTTAACACTCGGGCCGCCGGACAGGGCGTTTTTCATAAATCCGTTCTGATACGCGCGAGGCTATGCGGGCGGGCCCCGGCATCCTGCCGGGGATCCATGAGTTAGAAAAAAATCAAGAACTTGCTGATCATTTCCCGAAAACTCCGGCAGGATGCCGGAGCCACGCGGCCCTAATCGGCAAGGAGTTTTGACAACGCTCCAAATGCTTTTCATCTCCCCAGGTTGAAAAAATTCTGGGGAAGCATGGAATTCCGGCGCCTTCCCGGATGTCGGCCCGTGCCCGATGATTTTCTTGTTGTAGAGGTAATTGCAAAACTGGGGTATGCAGTTGGCTCAAGCCCCCGCCACATCGTGTGGTCCTTGTATTCCCAGGTAGGCGATGGCCTCGCTTTCAGGGCATGCCACCAGAGCCTTCAATGCGGACTTTGGCCCACGCCACTACATATTGTGGTCACTTGAGTCAAGTGCATACCCCAGATTGCAAAATTAGGCGCAGGTTGGGCGGTTCCGGGCCGCAAGGCCCGGGCGTACCCAACATTTCTAAAATGATTTCTACGTGTTGGATGAACCTGCCCTTCGGGCGGAACCACCCGGCCTGTGTCAAATTTGTCGTTTCCATGAGTTTTGCAATTGCCTCTGTAGTCAAACAGAAGTCAAAACTCTTTTACCGCCGATGGCTTGTTTGTCTCTCCGGCAGACAATCCATGGACCCAATAGGGATTCCAAGGCGGAAAAGGCCGCGTTGACGGCATGAAAAGATAAGCAAAACGCCATGTTGAGTCGCATGCTCAAATAAATCTTGCATTGTGACCCGCCCGGGTATATAAATTGTGAAAAATACCACGTAAGGAGGGCTTGCGTTTTGCGGAAACCGGAAAACGGAATCGGGCAGATCGAAGAGGCCGGCGCCCATCACGAGGATGGGTTCTTTTCACGGCGGGGCTTTTTAGGGGCGATAGCGGCGGCGGGCATCATCTCGCTGGTTCCTGCTCCCCTGTGGGCCGCCGTAAAATCCCCTGGCAAAATCTCCAGAACCATCGAACTCTATTCGCTCCACTCCAAAGAACATCTCAAGGCCACCTATTATAAAAACGGAAGATACCAGCCCAGGGCAATGCAGGAGCTTAACCGCTTTCTGCGGGACCACCGGACAGGCGGGGTCCGCGCCATTGACAAAAAGCTCTTGGACCTGGTGCATACCCTCTGGCAGCTTTCAGGCTCCCATGAGCCGATCCATGTCGTGTGCGGCTACCGGTCGCCCCTGACCAACAAGATGCTCCAGGGCCGCAGGCGCGGAGTTGCGCGGAAGAGCCTGCACATGGAAGGCAAGGCCGCGGACATCTACATTCCAGGGTGCGGGACCAAAAGGCTTCAGAAAATCGCCGTGCGTCTCAAGCGCGGAGGAGTGGGATATTACCCCAGGCCGGATTTCGTGCATGTGGACACAGGCAAGGTCCGGTATTGGTAACAGGGGGGCCGCCCGCCGCTTTCCCGGCGGCGGCGCGGGTTGCGGAGAGCGCCAGGCGGGGCGAGAGGAACGTTGCGCCCCGGGTCTGGGATTCCCCTTACGAAAAGGACGCTTGCTCCCGCGCGCGTCTCACCCGTCATACTCCACCCCGAGGCTTTCCACAGAGGGAATCTCCGCCTCGGGGATGTCCAGGCTCTTCCAGCCGGGAAGTTCGGCGGTTTCCGGGCCGGGGGCGGGAGTGAACCACAGGATTGCCAGAGGGTGGGCCAGGGAAAGAGGCGCGGCCCTGCCAGGAAGAACCGCGGCCTTTTTAAGCCGGGCAAAGATCTCTTTGGCCTTTTTCGCGTCCGGCTCCGGGGCGGGCGGATGGGCCAGCAAAAGCTCCTCCGCCAGACTTGCCGGCTCCCGCAGTTTGCTGGAGGCCTCCTGCACCGCGTGCTCGTCCATGGGCGCGCCGGAAGGGTTCTGCGCGTTTTCCCCCGCCGCGATCTTTTGCGCGAGGTTTTTGGCCCGCTGGACGATTTGCGCGGGACGGGTTGCCGGGCCGACCTGGAGCCTGGCGAAACAGGTGCAGGCGTAAGGGTTTTTCCCTTTTTCCCATTTCAGGGGCATGACAGCGCTCTGCCTCCCGCCTCATACCTGCGGAATCCCGGCTTCCAGGTTCCGCCTTAAGTGCTTATCCCTAAATACTGCTGAGGAGGATTTTAGGGGCACTTTTTCATCGCGGGCGCACGCCGTGCGCCCCTACAGTTATGTGACGGCCGTTATCGCTTACCACTGGGCGCTCCGATGGCTCGGGTTCCATTGCCGCAGGGGCGCACGGCGCGCGCCCGAACAGGGGAATCCCTTGCAATAAGATTATTTATGGATAAGCTCTAAATCTGCATCCCGATGGACAAAAGCCCCAGGCGTTCCTCCACGTCCCCGGGCACTCCCCCTGTCTGGTCCCACACCGCCACCGCCTTCTGCACCATGCCCATGCCCTCGCCGTGCCGGTTCAAGTCCAAAAGCAGTATCGCAATATCCCAGTATATCCTTGCCAGGTTCCGCGTCTGCCCCACAGCCTCCCCAAACGTCACCGCCTTTCTGTAATGGGCAATGGCGTTCTCGTTCTTTCCCCTCTCCCTCCACACCTGGGCCATGTTCCGGTACACCTCCGCCGCAAGGGCATGGTCTTTTCCGGCGTTCGCCCCGGCAAGGGAGCGCTCGAAATGCTCCATGGCAAGGTCAAGGTCGCCCCTGCCAAACAGCGACGCGCCCAGGCGTCCTTGGCAGCGCGCCAGAAGCCCGGGGTCGTTCAACTGCTCCGCCACGGCCAGGGCTTTTTTGTGGGCGTCCACCGCGGCCCCGTGGTTGTACCTTGCCGCGTGGGCCTGGCCCAGACCCAGCCCCGCCGCCACCACGGCCTCCCGGTTGTTGATGAGGATCGCGAGTTCCATGGCCTTTCCATACTGGTCCGCGGCGTACTCCATGTCGCCTTTGGCCGCGAGAACGCCCGCGATGGCCAGGTGGTCCTTGAGCAGCCGGGACCGGTCCGTGCCTTTTTTGTCCACATCATAGGCTTTTTGGTAATACTTGAGCGCGGTCTCGGGGTCTCCCTTGCGCATCCAGGCCTCGCCCAGATTCGCGTAGATACCGCTTATCCCCTGGGTTATGTCCAGGCTTTCGTGAATCTCAAGGGCTTTCTTAAAATACTTGATCGCGGAGTCCGCGTCTCCCTTGGCAAGGTGGATGCCGCCGATGTCGTTGTACCGGGTTGCCATGCGGTCGTAGTTTTTTTCGGCCTCGTCCATGGCAAGGGCCTTGTTGTAATGCTCCATGGCCGCTTCCAGGTTGCCCGCGCGCCCGTGGGCGCGCGCCACGTTGTTGAGACACGCGGCTTTTTCCGCCCCCTGGCTGGTTTTTTCATAGAGCTGCAAGGCTTTTTGATACACCGCCACGGCGGAGGCAAAGTCTCTTTTGGCCTCCATAGCCGCGCCCACCTTGTTGAGGCACCGGGCCAGTTCCCCTCTGTCCTTTAAAATCTGCGCGATTTTAGCGGCCTTTTTGTACTGCTCGATGGCCTGGTTGTAATCTTTTTTGTCCAGGAAGGCGGTGCCGATGGCGATGAGGTTTTTAGCGAGACCGGGCCAGTTTTCGAGGCGTTTGTTGAGCTTGAGGGCCTTGTCATAATATTCGAGGGCTGTGTCGTGGTAGCCCTGCTCATGGTAGGTTTCGCCCAGGTTCAGATTGTTTTCCGCCACCCGCGCCCAGTTTTTGAGGTTTTTTTCGGTCTCCAGGGCTTCCTTGTATTGGTCAACCGCGGCTTCGAACCGTCCTTTTTTGCGAAATGCGATAGCCATGCGGGTTTTTGTAAGAGCGGCCTCCTTGAGGTTGTCCTCCTCCATTTGGACCGCAAGGGCTTTTCCAAAATATTCCATTGCCTTGTCGTATTCCCCCTGGGCGACAAGGTGCGTTCCGAGCATGCGGTTGGCGGCGGCGGCGCCCAGAGGTTCCCCGGCTTTTTGATTGAGGTCTATGTTTTCCTTGTCCGCCTCAATGGCCTTCTGATACCTGCCCATGCCCGCGTGGCTTTGGGCGGCCAGGGCAAGGGCCATGGATTCGCGCTCAATATCCTCCAGGGCCTGGGCGATGGCGCGCATGCGCTTGATGTCTTTGAGCGCCTCCTCAAACCGGGCCAGATGGTGAAAAACCAGGGTTTTGGCATGGAGGCCCATGTATTCGACGCCCCGGGACTCGCGCGTGATTTCGGGGAGCTTGAATAAGAGATCCAAGCTTCGCCCTGCATGCTCCATGGCTTCGCGCATTTCGGCGCGCTCAAAGCAACGCATGGCTTTTTCCGCCTCTCCGCGCGCTGTGGCGATGAGATCCTGTCCGTTACCGGCCATGAGGGGCCCTCCCGGGTTCTGTCGTGATGCGGGGCAAGGGGTCTGTGTGCGGCAAGTAGAAAAACCCATGGAAAACTATAATGTAAATCAGGTTGAAAGAAAACTCAAGAAGTGATTCAATGTGTAATTCCCGCGGGACAGGGGGCTTCGGCGGCTTTGCCGGAAGGGTTCCCCCTTTGCTGTCACTGCGCATCCGGACCGCGCGGCGCGCATTCCGGAGACCGGCCAGGCAGAAGGAGGGCGCGTGAAAATCTACACACGCACAGGAGACGCAGGCGCGACCAGTCTTTTTTCCGGGGAGCGCGTGGAAAAATCCGACGCACGGGTGGAGGCTTACGGGACGCTGGACGAGCTTTCCTCGCATTTGGGACTCCTGGCCGCGCTGCTTCCTCCGGACCAGGGAGACCTGGCGCGTGAAATCCAGGAGTTCCAGGCGGACCTTTTGACCGCCGGGGCGGTTCTCGCCACCGCGCCCGGCGCCGCCGCGGCGGCGCGGCTTGCGCCTTTGGACCCGGAACGGACCAAAGCGCTTGAGGCGTCCATGGACAAAATGTCCTTAACCCTTCCCCCGCTTTCAGGATTCATTCTGCCCGGCGGCCATAGGGCCGCTGCCCAGGCCCATGTGGCCCGGTGCGTGTGCCGCAGGGCGGAGCGCGCCATCGTCAGCCTGCGCGGCGGAGACGCCGGGGACGGGGAGCGGCTCCGCGAGGTCCTTGCCTACGTGAACCGTCTTTCGGACTGGCTTTTTACGGCCGCCCGGCACGTGAACCATTTGGCCGGTGTGCCGGATATCCAATGGCGGGCGAAAGCAGACGCTGGAAATTATACATAGCGGCATTTCTGTTCGCGCATAGAAGGGCAGGCACAGGGGCCTGCCCCTGCCAGGAATTGCCTCCGCAGGGGCGGCCCCTGTGGCCGCCCTCTCATCCAGGATGCGCAATTATTTATGCCGCTGAGGTAATTGCAAAATGAGGCGCAGGCTGGGTGGTTCCGGGCCGCAAGGCCCGGGTTCACCCAACAAGTATAGCATTATTCCAAGGTGTTGGATGAACCTGCCTCAAATTTGTCGTTTCTTAGGGTTTTGCAATTACCTCCGCTATGTATAATTGATTCCTCCTGTCCCCCGGCTTTGCCGGCCACAAAGGGCGCTTCCCCATGACAACAAAATCCAAGCCCGCCAAACCAGGACGGACAGGCCCCTCCCTGGGCGCGACCCGGGAGGCGGTCAAGCCCTTTGAGCTGGTGAAACGCTTCACCGCCACAAGTCTCACCGTCATCTTTGCCGCCACCCTCATCCTTTCCGTCATCATCACCCACCGCGCCCGAACCGTGCTCCTCCAAAAAAGCGAGGAATACGCCATTCTCCTAGGCAACAACCTCAACCACCAAGTCTTCCTCCAGTTCATCGTTCCTGTGGCCATCAAGTTCGGCCGCGTCCAGCTCAGGAACAAAATCCAGTTCGATCTTATGGACAAGGTGGTCCGGGCCACGCTCCACGGGTTTCAGGTGGACACGGTCCACATCTACGACCCGGACAACACGATTTCGTACAGTTTCGACCAGTCTCTGGTGGGAAAAGAGGGGGTGGGAGGGGAGGAGTACCGCCGCGCCCTGGAAGGCGAAACCACTTCGAGAGTCGAAGAGGGGGGCGGGTGGCTCGCCATCATGCTTGGCGCGGCCAGGGCCAGCAAGCTCCGGACATGGACGCCCCTGTTGGCCGAAGAGCCGCTTTCCTCCAATACCGGACCTGTGCTGGGGGTCTTTGAAATCGTCCAGGACCTCTCCGACGACTACGAGACCATTTTCCGGTTCCAGCTTCTCATCATCATCACTTCCACCGGTGTCATGGGCGTTCTTTTCATCATTCTCCGAAGGGTCGTGGAGCGCGGAGAGGCTGTCATCCTCGCCCGGGCCGAAGAGCGCATCAAACTCGAGGAGCAGTTGAGCCACGCGGAGCGTCTGGCCTCCCTGGGGGAACTCGCCGCGGGGGTTTCCCATGAAATCCGAAACCCGTTGGGTATCATCTCCAGCACAGCCGAGCTTTTAAAGAAAAGGACCGGGGGAAATGAATCCTCTGGCGGGCTTGTGGATGTGATTATTGAAGAGTCCTCCCGCATGAACGGAATTGTCACGGATTTTTTAAACTTCGCGCGTCCGCAGACACCCAAATTCCAGAAAGTGCGTTTGGCCGATGTCATTGAGAAGAACATCGCGTTTTTGGACACCCGGCTGGTCAAGGAAAACGTGTCGGTGGAGCGGCATTTTCACCCTGCCACGCCCGAAATCCAGGCGGATCCCAATCTCTTATACCAGTCCTTTCTGAATATCCTCATCAACGCCATGCAGGCCATGCCGGAGGGCGGGCTTATCACGTGCGAGGTCTTTCCTTCAGGCGGAATGGTTCATGTTCATTTCACGGACGAGGGACCAGGGCTTGAGGAAGCGGTTTTAAAAAAAATCTGGAATCCCTTTTTCACCACCAAGGAAAGCGGAACCGGGCTTGGACTTTGCATGGTCCGCAACTTCATTGAGGCCCACGGGGGCGCCATTTCCATCAAAAACGCCGCGGCGGGCGGCGCGGTGGTGAAAATCAGGCTGCCCGCCGAGGGCCCTGCCGGAGCGGAGCAAGGACCATCCAATGGAAACCATTCTCATCGTGGACGATGAAAAAAACTATCCTCCTGTTCTCGCGGCCATATTAGGGGACGAGGGATACGAGACGTTTACCGCCAACAGCGGGGAGGCGGCCCTGGGAGTTCTTAAAAGCGCCGAGGTGGACCTGTTGCTCACAGACCTCAAAATGCCCCGCATGGACGGCATGGAACTCATGGTCCGGGTCAAGGAACTGGACCCGGACCTGCCTGTCATTATGATGACCGCCTACGGCACCGTCGAGATGGGTCTCGACGCCATGGACAAGGGCGCGCACAGCTACATCTGGAAACCGTTCAACAACGACCAGCTCATCCTTTTTGTCAAGCGCGCCCTGGCCGTGCGCCGCATGGTCCGGGAAAACAGGCTGCTCAAGAGCGAGCTTCTCTCCCAGTACGGCTTTGACAACATCATCGGCAAAAGCAAGGCCATGCGCGATGTCTTCGAAACCATCCGCAAGGTCGCGCCCACAACCGCCACAGTGCTTATTGAAGGGGAAAGCGGCACAGGCAAGGAACTGGTGGCCAAGTCCATTCATTTCAACGGGCCCAGGCGGGAGAAGCCCTTCATCGCTGTCAACTGCGCGGCCCTTGCCGAGACCCTTTTGGAGAGCGAGCTTTTCGGCCACGAGAAAGGCGCCTTCACAGGCGCCACCAGCCTCAAGAAAGGACGGTTCGAGCTTGCGGACGGCGGCACGCTGTTTTTAGACGAGATAGGAGAGATTTCCCCGTCCCTGCAGGTGAAACTGTTGCGGGTGCTCCAGGAGAGGGTTTTCGAGCGGGTGGGCGGGACCAGGCCCGTGCAGGTGGATATCCGGATTATCGCGGCCACCAACCGGAACCTCAAGCGGGAGATGGAGGCGGGGCGGTTTCGGGAAGACCTGTTTTACCGTTTGTGCGTGCTGTCCCTGACCCTGCCTCCCTTGAGGGAGCGCAGCGGGGACATCCGGCTTTTGGTGGACCACTTTATTAAAAAATACGCGCCGGTCCGGAAGGCGGGAACGCCGGTGACGGGCCTGCGCCAGGACGTGGAGCGGCTTTTTTACGAGTACGCCTGGCCGGGGAATGTTCGGGAGCTGGAAAACATTATCGAGCGGGCGGTGATTTTGGCGGCGGGCGGGCTGATAACGGTGGAGGATTTGCCCCGGGATTTTCAGAAGACAGTGCGGGCGAGCCTGCCGCTGGAGGGGATAGCTCCGGACGCGAAGCTGGCGGACACGCTGGGCGAGGTGGAGCGGATGATGATTGAGCGGGCGCTGAAGATGACGGGGGGTATTCAGGCGCACGCGGCGGAGATTTTGGGGATAGCCAAGAGCGGGCTGAGCCAGAAAATCAAGAAGTATGGCCTGGATGTGGGTTCATTGTCGTGAACCTCAAGGATCCATATAAAAACGGGCTGTTATTTGCATTGAGGATGAGAGGGGGCGGGGGGTTCAGGATTGTGAACGCAGGGTTTTACGAATGGAAAATACTATAAAAACGGGATGTTGATCTTGCTATCGGGGGATGGGGTTCAGGATTGTGAACGCGGGGTTGGGAGGAATGCGGGAAAGCGGTGTGTGCGCCGGGGGGTGCTGGGACGAGGCGGAGTTTCAAGAAGGGCGGCCGGCCTTGTTTTGGGGCGATTGAAAAAATTTTTGTCCATGCTTTTTCGCTTTTGGCAAGCCCCTTGCATTCAATAAAACGCAAATGGATGGAAATTCCTCTTCCTCCGTTTTCCTCCTTTTTCCTCTTTGTGTGTGGGGGCCAACTGCTGGCGGGCGGTTGGCCCCTTGGCTTTTCAGAGGACGCCGCATGCCGCCGGTTCCGGAGCGGGGACACTGGTTGTTTCCGCCTTCCTCGTTTTTTGACGGTCAAGGCATTACAACCTGATAATTGGCGGTTTGTCTGCAAGTCAACTTGTCTTGTTGCTTCCGCGGGAAGCCATGGCGGGCTAACGGCATGGGCAGATGAAGTTGCCAAAGCGGAATTTAATACTACTCCGATAGATGGGCATTAACGAATCAAAGGATGTTCCGCTCCAAAGGAGCGAAGGGATGCAGCTCGGGGCTTTAGCGCTTAAGAAAAAATAAGTTGAACAAAAGCCGCTATAGGATACCCTGCGGCCGAAACCGGTAGTTCCATTCTCCATGAAACGCTTCCCGCTCCATGG
>JAGVGH010000296.1 GCA_020057225.1 Desulfobacterales bacterium
GATGGCCCCCTGGACGTCTCCCAGGGCGACCAGCGCCGACCCGAGGTTGCTCTGCGCCTCCGGGTAGACCGGCCGGACGCGGAGCGCCTCGCGGTGTCCGCCCGGATTTTCGCCGCCATGGCCGCGGATACGGTCGCGGGGCTGGCGCGTTTCACGGCTTTTAACGCGGCGGAGACCGGGCTGGCCGAGGCGGACTCCTTTCTGGAGGAAATCCGGCATTCGGAGCTTCTCGCAGCCCAGAGGGGCGTCCTGCGGGACATGGACACCATGGCGGGTCTTCTTTTTCCAGGATAACGCGTCAGGACGCCGTCCGCCGTTCCGTAAAAACCACCATGCCGGGCTGTACAGGCGCCCCGGTTTGTGGCATGAAGACCAACGGGGCCAATTGCCATGCCGGGGCCGCGCGGCCCCGGCACCCGCTAGCAATTCAAAGGAGCGATGGAATGTCTGCCGAGGAACGCATCAAGAAAGTGGTCGCCGAAAAGCTTGGCGTGGACCTCTCGGAGGTTAAAAACGAGTCCCTGCTGGTGGATGACCTGGGCGCGGACTCCCTGGACCTCGTCGAGCTGGTCATGGCCATGGAGGAAGCCTTTGACATCGAAATCTCTGACGAGGACGCGGAGAAAATCCGCACGGTCGGGGACGCCGTGAATTATGTTCTGGCGCGAAGCTAACGCCGCGCCAGAGGGAGCGCCCGGAAAACGCCGGGCATGCCAACCCCATTCATGGAAGGCTCCGGGACATGGACCTCGACCTCATACGGAACGTTGACCCCTGTGTTGCGGACGCGCTGGCCCAAGAGCTGGCGCGCCAAAGGGAAACCCTCGAGCTCATCGCGTCGGAAAACATCGCGGGCCGGGCGGTCATGGCCGCCCAGGGTTCGGTTTTCACCAACAAGTACGCCGAGGGGTATCCGGGCGCGCGCTACTACGGCGGCTGTGAAAACATGGACACCGTGGAGCGCCTTGCCATGGCGCGGGCCAGGGAGCTTTTTGGCGCGGACTACGTCAACGTGCAGCCCCACTCCGGATCCCAGGCCAACATGGCCGTGTATTTCGCCCTGCTGAAGCCGGGAGACACGGTGCTCGGGATGGACCTGGCCCACGGGGGGCATCTGACCCATGGAAGCCCGGTAAGCTTTTCAGGCAAGCTCTACACGTTCATCCATTACGGGGTCTCCCGGGACACCGGCACCCTAGATTACGACGCGGTGGCGGCCCTTGCCCGGGAACACCGGCCCAAACTCATCCTGGCGGGCGCCAGCGCCTATCCCCGGACATTGGATTTCCCGGCCTTTGCCCGGGCCGCGGAGGAGGCGGGCGCGTACTTCATGGTGGACATGGCCCACATCGCCGGACTTGTGGCGGCGGGCGAACACCCTTCCCCGGTTCCCTGGTCCCACGTGGTCACCAGCACCACCCACAAAACCCTGCGCGGGCCCCGGGGCGGACTCATTCTGAGCCGGGAGGAGTTTGGGAAAAAACTGAACGGACAGATTTTCCCGGGCATCCAGGGCGGCCCGCTCATGCATGTCATCGCGGCAAAGGCTGTGGCCTTCCAGGAAGCGCTCAAGCCGGACTTCGCGGACTACCAGCGGCAAATTGTCAAAAACGCCAAGGCCCTTGCCCAAAACCTCCTCGCCCTGGGCTTTGACCTGGTTTCCGGCGGCACGGACAACCATCTCATGCTGGTGGACCTCACCCGGCAGGGCATCACAGGCAAAGAGGCGGACCTGGCCCTGGAGCGCGCCGGAATCACGGTCAATAAAAACGCGGTGCCCTACGACACCCGGCCTAAAACCGTCACAAGCGGCATCCGCATAGGAACCCCCGCGGTGACGAGCCGGGGCATGCGGGAGCCGGAAATGGAGCGGATGGCGGAGCTGATAGGCCGGGTCCTCAACAACATTTCCAATGAAACCGTGCTCCGGGACGTGCGCGCCGAGGTTGGCAGGCTGTGCGCGGAATTCCCTGTCTATGAGGGCATGTAGGGTGCCGGCGGACGTGGAGAAGGAACTGGCCGCGCTGGACGCCCTTCCGGTAAAGGGGTTTCTCGCGCCGGACGAGGCCCGGAGGCTTTACCGCCTTGCCCTGGAAGCGGCGCTCCTTGGCCCGGTATTGGAAATCGGCTCCTACTGCGGCAAGTCCACGCTCTATTTGGGCGCGGCGTGCAGGGCGCGGGGAGCCGTTCTCTTTTCCCTGGACCACCACCAGGGCAACGAGGAGCAGCAGGCCGGGCAGGAATACCATGACCCGGACCTGCACTGCCAGGAAACAGGAACCCTCGACACCCTGCCCCATTTCCGGAGAACGCTCCGCCTTGCGGGCCTCGAGGACACGGTGGCGGCCCTCGTGGCCAAGAGCCACGTGGCGGCAAGGGCCTGGGCGACCCCCCTTTCCATGGTGTTCATAGACGGCGGCCACACCTTTGACGCGGCCCTCACCGATTACTCCTGCTGGGCCTCCCATATTCTTCCGGGCGGGGTACTCGCCATTCACGACATCTTTGATAAACCCGAAGAAGGAGGCCAGGCCCCCAGAACCATTTACGGCATGGCCCTTGCCTCGGGTCTTTTCGAGCCTCTGCCCAGGGTCCGCACCCTGGGCGCGCTCCAAAGGCGCGCGGGCGCCCTGAAATGGCGGGAGTGACCGCTATGCGATGACACAAGGAAACAGCCCGTGAACACCATCGAAAGCGGCAAGGAGGAGGGCAAGAGAGCGGCCGCGCCCCGCGCGCGGTTTTTCAAAAAAACCATGCTCATCAGCGTCGCCGCCGCCCTGATTCCCCTCTACGCCCTTGGCGCCAGCATCTATTTCTATTTCCTCTCCTCCTACCAGAAAAAAACCCTCGAAGACACCCGCAAGCTGGCCGAGAGCCGGGCCAACGCCATCCACATTTATCTTACGGAACGGACCACGCTTCTTAAAGTCCTGGCAGGACAGACCACGCTCTTGGAATGCGCGCGTCCGGGAGCGCTGGATGAAAAACTGGAACTCCTGAACGAGGGGACCCGAAGCTTTATTGACCTGGGCGCGATTGACAGGGAAGGCAGTCAGGCGGCCTATTCCGGTCCCTACCCGCTTGCCGGGCGCAATTACAGGGACGCGCCCTGGTTTCAGGACACCCTCTGCCAGGGCGTCCATGTGAGCGACGTTTTCCTGGGATACCGGGGTGTGCCCCATATTGTCATCGCCATCCGGCAAGGCAAAGACCCGTCGCCCTGGGTGCTGCGCGCCACCCTGGACTCCGAGGTTCTTTCGGGCCTTGTCCGCTTTGCCCAGATGGGAGAAACCGGCGACGCCTACCTTGTGAACACAGAGGGCGTGTTCCAGACGCCTCCGCGTTTCGAGGGCGCCGTGTTAAAGGAAAGCGGCATTCTGCCCAAGCGTGTCCCGCCAGGGGTGAGTGTCACCTACCGCTGGAACGCGGCCGGGGAAAAGCGCCTCACCGCCTACGCCTGGCTTCCCAAGGAAAAATGGCTGCTTGTGGTTGACCAGGACGCCCGGGAGGGGCTTCCCCTTCTTGCCACGGCCCGGACCATCGAGCTGTCCATTCTCACGTTAGGCTCCCTTGTCATCGTCCTCACCCTGTTTGTTTTGAACCGCATGGTCATCCGCCAGCTTGGAGACGCGGAACGGGACAGGGCGGCCCTTGACAGCGAGCTTGCCCATTCCTCGCGGCTTGCCGCCCTTGGAAGAATGGCCGCGGGGGTGGCCCATGAGATCAACAATCCCCTGGCCGCCATTGGGGAGATTGCGGGGCTTATGGATGATCTCATGGATGAGGACTTTGTTGAAAAGGCGCCGTCAGGCCCGATGTACAAAGAGGAAATCGGGAAAATCATTTCTCTTGTGGAGAGGGCCGGGGAGATCACCCGGAGGATGCTGGGATTTGCGCGCCGCATGGAACCCAAGATGGAGGTGGTGGACCCCAATCTGGTGGTGAAGGAGACAGTCTCTTTTCTCGAAAAGGAGGCGTATTACCGGCAAATCGAAATCACCCTGGACCTGGACCCGGCCATTCCCCGGATCCGGACAGACCGCTCCCAGCTGCAGCAGGTGTTTCTCAACATCCTCAACAACGCCATAGACGCGGTTCAGGAAAACGGCCATGTCCTGGTTTCCTCCAGGGCGGAGGGGCAGACCGTGGCCGTGGTTTTCAAGGACGACGGTCCGGGCATGGACGCGGCCACGCTTTCGCGCGTGTTCGACCCCTTTTTCACGACCAAGCAGCCTGGGCAGGGAACAGGGCTGGGGCTTTCCATCAGCCATTCCATCATGGAGAAGCTGGGGGGCGGGCTGTCGGCCTCGAGCGAGCCGGGGCAGGGGGCGGTTTTCACTGTGCGGCTTCCGGTGAGCCACAGTCTGTAGGGAGGGCGCATGGAACAGGCCAGGATTCTCGCGGTGGACGACGAGACCATGTTTCTGGAGCCTCTGGTGCAACGGCTTAAAATCCGGAACTATGACGCCCGCGGGGTGCGGACGGGCGAGGACGCGCTCGCCTATTTGGAGGAGAATCCGGACACGGAGGTTGTTCTCTTGGACATGAAGCTTCCGGGCATGAGCGGCATCCAGACACTGGAGGCGATTAAGAAGCGTTCGCCCCTCACGGAGGTGATTATTTTGACAGGGCACGCCTCCCTGGAGGCGGGCAAGAAGGGTTTGCGGCTTGGGGCGTATGATTTTCTTCTCAAGCCGGTGAAGCTCGCCGAGATACTGGAAAAAATCGAGGGGGCGCGCGCGCGGCGGAATTCCCGTTACCAGGACGGGATTTACATGAAGTGACGGAGAAGCCTGGAGCGGGATAGTCTATGGGCTTGCTAGGGGGAAAGGCGGAGAAACGGCGCGCGCCTGGAAACGGACGCGCGTTTTTTTGTTCGGGATTTTTTTATCAGGCGGCGGGATTCAGCGCCGGGAAGCTGTGTTTGGTTGGCGGGCTCACAGGCTCCTGTTGAAATTGCTTACATACTGGAAAAAAAACGGACAGGGCAGGGACCGTTCACGCTTGGCGGAAGATAAAAAGAGAAGAGGGCGCATCCTGCAGGACGCCGGGAGCATGTTGGAAAAGCGTGAAAATTCAGGGGACAAGGCGGGCACCCGCGCGTCCCGGATTCTTGGCACTTGTTTTGCTCAAGCAAGAGCGTCCGCGCCCGGACCGGCCCCGGCCCTGAGGGGAGGGGAGGTCTGGGGTGGGCGAAAATCCCGACGCTCAACGCCCACCTGAAGTGAGCCGACAACGGTCATACAGCCTGTCGGCGCCCGACAGGCATTGGTGCGCGCATACGCAAATGAGCAATTCAGGGAGGTAACATGGGAAAGACGCGACAGGTTTTCGAGTTTCTCAAACAGGCATCCATTGCCCACGCCCAGTGGGACAAAGAGGTGTCGCTTTCCATCCTGCACAACCGGAAAAAACTTCTGGTTCTGCTGGTTCTGGTCCTGCCGATCCTCGCGGTCTCCTTTGTGGAGGCGGGATCTTTCCTCGGCAGTAAAACCGCCTATGCCCCGGCGTTTTACTCGACGAAAATATTCCTCGTCTCCATCGCCGTGGGTCTCGCCGCGGGCCTCATCACCGGCTGTATCGGAGCGGGCGGCGGTTTCATCATCACTCCCGCCCTCATGGCCGCGGGCGTGAAGGGCATCCTCGCCGTGGGAACGGACCTCTTCCACATTTTCGCCAAAGCCATCATGGGCACCACTGTCCATAAAAAGCTCGGCAACGTGTCCGTCAAACTCGCCATAGCGTTTCTCGTGGGGTCCGGCGGCGGCACTTTTATTGGCGGCGCCATCAACAAGGGCCTCTACAACAAGGACCCGCTCCTTTCCGAAGCCTTTATCAGCGCGGTGTACGCTATTCTTCTGGGCTTCCTTGGGTTCTACGCCCTCTATGATTTCATCAGCGCCACCAAAGGCGGGGACTCCGGCGGCGACGCCCATGGAGGCCCGGCCGGCGGCACCCCCCTGCTGGCTCAGAAAGTCCAGAACCTGAACCTTCCGCCCATGATCTCCTTTGACGAGGACTTTGTTCCGGGCGGCAAGAAAATCTCCGGCTTTGTCGTTGCCGCGGGCGGTGTCATTGTGGGCATCATGGCGGCCATCATGGGCGTGGGCGGCGGATTCATCACCTTCCCCATGTTCGTGTACATCTTCGGCGTGTCCTCCATGACCACGGTCGGCACGGACATTCTGCAAATCATCTTCACGGCGGGACTCGCCGCTGTCGGCCAGTACGCCATTTACGGCTATGTCTTCTACACCCTGGCCATGGGCATGCTCATCGGCTCCCTGGTGGGCATCCAGGTCGGCGCCCTTACCACCAAGGTGGTCAAGGGCATCCACATCCGGGGCTTCTACGCCATTTCCATCATCGCCGGGTTTGTCAACCGCGCGTCGGTGCTGCCCAAAAAGTTCACGGAGCTGGAGGTCATTTCCCTTCCCAAGAGCCTTGTCAACAACATCGAATTCGTCGGCAACATCCTCTTCTGGGTCGTTGTCGCGGCGTTCGGCCTGTGGGTCTTCGGGAAATTTTTCGCCAACATCGGCAAACTGAGGGGGGAGGAATAACCATGCTCATCGTACAGAAAAAGACCTTTTCCCTGGGTGTGGCGTTCGCCGTTTCCTTTGTCATTGTTCTGGTTCTCATCTTCTCCCCCGTCTTTGGCGGGAAAAACGGGCTCCAGTTTTCCGACGACATGTTCAACAAGCTGGCCAAAGGCTCGTCCTATTTCATTCCGGACGTGACAAAAAAGGCTCGGGAATTCAACGGCACGGCGTTTAACCTGGATGTGAAACTCGCCAAGGCCAACATGACCGACAAGGCGCTTGCTGTGCTTTCCAAGGCCGGTGCCCAGGCCAGCGCGGCGGGAGAAGGCCGTCTCAACATTTCCGGAGACCTGGGCGCGCTTTTGCTGAAAGCGGCGGAAGCCTCGGACGCCATGTATAAAAACGATGGCAAGACCGTGGCGGACCTCTACGGGATGGACGAGAAGGAGGCCATGGCCGCGTGGTGGGAGGTGCTTGCCGGGATGGGCAAAACCTACCAGAAGGAAAAGAAGTCCAAGGAGCTCGATGTGGTGAACCTTGTCACCAAAAAGGCTGTCGAGCCGGGCTATAATTTTTACGGAATCGAGGCGCAGAAGGTCAAGGACAAGGCTGTTATCATGACCGCCCTGTTGGTCTTCTACGTCGCCTACACCATGTGGTGGGGCTACGCCGTGTTTTTCATGTTCGACGGCATCGGCCTCAGCATGACCAAGTCGAAAGAGAAAAAAGAAGTGTAATCCTGAAAAGCCGCCCCGGCACACTCCCGGACAATCCGGAACAAAACGGGACAACCCGGGGCGGCGGACGAGCGGGCCCCCGCCGGTGCCACGCCAGCGGCACCGGCGGCACGGAGAGACCCGTCTCCTCCGGCGCCGGTTGCGGGAAAGCCGGAAATGAGGTATGAGCGGGCAGTGGTTTGAAACCCGGGGCGGCGCAACGCTCCCCGGGTTTTTTCCCCTTCCGGCGTTCCAAATAAATATCCCCGCGAGGTTTGCCATGGGAGAGTTCAAGGTTCTTTTGGTGGATGACGAGAAAGACATCCGGGAGACTCTGGTCAAACGGCTGGGTAAACGCGACATCGAGGCCCACGGTGCGGAATCCGGCGAGGCGGCCTTGGCCTTTCTTGCGGAACACGCCGTGGATGTGGTGGTCCTTGACGTGCGCATGCCGGGCATGGACGGCATCGCCACCCTGGAGGCCATCAAAAAGGCCGCGCCCCTTGTGGAGGTGGTCATGCTGACAGGGCACGCCAGTGTGGAGGCGGCGATGCAGGGGCTGGAACTCGGCGCGTTTGATTATCTGATGAAACCCGCCGACATTGACGACCTTCTCCACAAGCTGCAGGACGCTTACAAACGGAAATCCCTGCGGGAAAGGCGGACGCGCCCGAAAACCTCGTAAGAGATCTTTCCGGCACCGCGCCGCGGGACACGCGGCGCCAGGTCTGATGTAGGGGGGCCATGACGGTTTTAAACCGTTTCCGGAACTGGGTGCGCGGCGCTCCGGCTCCTTCCCTGTCGGAGGAGGAGGCGGCGGCCTTGCGCGAGGCATTTGCAAGCCGCTACCACAGCTTCAGGCTCTTACTCGCCGCAAACAATAAAGCCCTTGAAATCATGTCGGAAATGGAGGAGGCCCAGCGCGGTGTCCGCCCCTTTGGCATGACCTTTGTCCGGGGATCCGCCACCGCCGCCTCTGTCAACGTGTTCCGGATGGTCCAGAACCTGGAAAGCCTGGCCCCTGGGAAATATTCCGCCCTGTTTGACCGTTTCAAATCCATCCAGTCCGAGATCAACGAAATTCTTGCCCGGAGAAAGCCCCCTGCGGAAGGCCGCCTTGTTATTCCCATGGAAGAGGTGGACAAGGAGATGTCCGACCAGACGGGAAGCAAAATGGCGAGCCTTGGGGAAGCGGCGCGCGCCCTTCACATGCGCACCCCTCCGGGATTTGTTGTCACCGCCCGGGCCTACCGCCGCTTTTTGGAATCCCAGGATCTCCAGGCCGAAATAGACCGCCGGATCCAGGCAAGCGACGCCACAGCCATGGATGAGCTGTACGCGCTCTCGGCCGGCATCCAGCAGCTCATCATCCGCGCCCCCCTGCCGGATGACCTTGCGGAGGAAATCCGGGCCGCCTACGCGCGGCTTGAGGAAAAAACCGAAAAGGGCGTCCGGGTCTCGGTGCGGAGCAGCGCCCTGGGCGAGGACGGCCACGGCACCTCCTTTGCCGGGCAGTACCGCTCCATGCTGAACGTGAGTCCCGACTCCCTGCCGGGCGTTTACAGGGAAATCATCGCCTCCAAGTACGGAATCGAGGCCATCGCCTACCGGAAGAACCGGGGTATCCACGACGAGGACGTGGCCATGTGCGTGGGTATTCTCGCCATGGTGCCGGCCATGGCCGGAGGCGTCACCTACAGCCGGAACCCTCTGGACATCCGGGATGACACGGTTCTTATCAATTCCGTCTGGGGGCTTCCCAAGTCGGTGGTGGACGGAACCATCGCCACCGACAGGTTTCTTCTCACCCGTAAACCCGCCCTTTCCGTCATCCAAAAGGATATCGCCGCCAAGGACCGCGCCTTTGTATGCTATCCCGACGAGGGCGTGTGCAGGCTCACCCTTACCGGAGAGAAGAGCGAAACCCCTTCCCTCACGGACAGCCAGGCAACCGCCCTGGCGGAAATGGCTCTCCGCCTCGAGGACTATTACGGCTCGCCCCAGGATGTGGAATGGGCGCTTGTTGAAAACGGAGAGATATTCCTTTTGCAGTGCAGACCCCTTGCGCAGATCGCCCGCGCCCCGGGGCGGGAGCGCTCTCCGGCCCCGGCGGACGCGGAA
>JAGVGH010000040.1 GCA_020057225.1 Desulfobacterales bacterium
AGAGGCCGCCGGACGGGGCAGGGCCTTTGGGTTTCACCGCGCCATGGACCACGGCGGCGCTGTCGCGGGTCCGGCCCTGGCCTTTTTGTTGCTGGAGGGCGCGGGCATGGGGCTCCGGCAGGTCTTTCTCTGGTCCGCGGTTCCCGCGGTGTTCGCCCTCGCATGCGCCTTTCTTGTCCAGGAGCGGCGTTCCGAAACAACCTCGGCGAAAGCTCCGGCCCTGTCCAGCCCGGCGCCCAGGGCGCGGCTTAAGGATTTTCCCAAAAACTTCAAAATCTTTCTGGCCGCTGTGCTTCTCTTTACCCTTGGCAACTCCTCGGACGCGTTTCTTCTCCTCATGCTTTCCAGGGCGGGGCTGGACCCGGGCCAAACAGCCCTCTTATGGGCGCTCCATCACCTGGTCAAAATGAACGCCAACTGGCTGGGCGGGGGACTTTCAGACCGCCTGGGAAGATCAAAAATGCTGGCCGGCGGATGGCTCGTGTACGCCTCGGTGTATGCGGGTTTCGCCTTTCTTGACAGCCTTGCGGCTCTTGTGTGCCTGTTTCTGGCCTACGGACTGTACTTCGGCCTTTCCGAGCCTGTGGAGCGGGCCTGGGTCGCGGACCTTGCCCCCAAAGATTTTCGCGGCACCGCCTATGGACTTTACTATGGAGTGGTGGGATTCAGCGCGCTTCCTGCGAGCGTTTTAGCGGGTTTTTTATGGCAGTCTTTCGGAAAAGCGGCCGCTTTTGGCACGGGCGCGTGTCTGGCCCTGGCCGCCACGACCCTGTTGCCCCTGGCCGCGCGCCAAAACCGGTAAAAAAGCGGAGCGCCCCTTTGCCCCGCGTTTAAAGGTAAAGCCATGTTTGAGCGCAAAGATAAAATGTTCCCCTGGTATGACGCGGAACCTGTTTCCTTCCTCCTGCTTCTTATCACATCTTTAAGCGGAGCCTTCTCCGTTCTCGGCATGCGCTGCGCCCTCGCGTCTCCCCAGTACCGCCACTCCTTGTGGTTTCCGGCTCTTTTGTTTGCGCTCTCCCTTGCCGGGTTCACCGCAACCCTTGTGCGGATACAGCGCCAGCGGCGCGAAAAGGACCGCGCCCCCTGGTGAGTCCCAGACTGTCTCTAACCCAAGGAGGCTTGCGCCGTGCTTCTTATCGCCGATAATATCCAGCTTGCCCGCCCCTCCCTTGCGGGCGCCCTCGCCGCCAGGAACCCTGCTCCCTTGCAGGAACTGGCGCTCCGCCTGGAGCGGAAGGGAGTAAGCGCCTTGGACGTGAACTTCGGCCCCCTGGGAAAAGACGGCCGTGAAAAAGCCGCGTTCGCCCTGGCCGCCATCCGGGAAGTCACCGCCCTGCCCCTGTGCCTGGACACTCCAGACCCCCTTGTCATGGAGGCCGCCTTAAAAGCCGCGGGCAAAGGAGCCATCGTAAACGGCGCGAGCCTGGAGCCTAAAAAACTGGAATCCATGCCTGCCCTTGCCCGGGAATACGGGGCGGACCTGATATGTTTTTTGCTCCGGTCCGACGGGCACGTGGCCTCCGGCGAGGGCGAGCGCCTTTCCGTTGCTGTGGAGCTTGTAAACGCCGTGGAAAAAGCCGGCGTGCCTCAGAACCGCCTGATACTGGACCCGTTGGCTGTCCCGCTCATCTGGGGGGACGGACTCGCCCAGGCCCGGGAAGTGGCCTCCTGCGTGGCGCTCCTGCCCGATGTCCTGGGATTTGCACCCCGCCGCATGGTGGGCCTTTCCAACCTTGCTTCCGGAGGCGGGCCAAAGGACAAACGCCTGTTCATCGAGCGTATCTGGCTTGCCATGCTGGTCCAGGCCGGCCTTGACACGGTCCTGTATGATGCTTTCAATGAGGAAACAGCGCGCGCGGCGCGGGCCGCGCGCCTTCTCGCGTCGGGCGGCGTATTCGCATGGGAGGCCATAGGCCGCCCGTAACCGGCAACGCTGTCCGCCAACACCTTGCACATGCCCTAAAAAAAACGCCTTTCAACATACAACTTCCGTGGTTCCGCGGTTCTGCGGTTCTGCTGTTCTGCTGTTCTGCGGTTCTGCTGTTCTGCTGTTCCGCGGTTCCGCGGTTCCGTGGTTCCGTGGTTCTGCGGTTCCGCGGTTCCGCGGTTCCGCGGTTCCGCAGTTCCGCTGTTCTGCGGTTCCGCGGTTCTGCGGTTCTGCGGTTCCGCGGTTCTGCTGTTCTGCTGTTCTGCTGTTCTGCGTTTCCGCGGTTCCGCGGTTCTGCGGTTCGTCTTTTCTTTCTTTCGTTCTTTCGTTCTTTTCGTTCTTTCGTTCCTTTTAACCTTGAAAGGTACACCATGAAACGCCTTCTTCTTTTTTCCGCCCCGCGCCTCCCTTGCCGCAGGCCCAACCGCCGTCAAAACCGTGCCCGAAAACACCACCACGGTCGCTGCCGGAACAGGCTACGCCACCAGCGGTATCAATCTGGAAACGGCCCATGGAAACTCATCGGGACCATCCGCGGGCGCGCGTCCTGGCGAACGTATGAAAACCCGCGATCTCCCGGGAAATCCGGGAACCCCTCGAAGCCCTGGGCCGCGCCGTTCGGCGGCGCGTTCCGGTTTGCCCTCCTGGACGCCAGAACCAGGAAACAGCCCGCCTCTCTGGAACCTACGCGACAAATTTTGTCTTTTGTGGCATCTGACAAAACAACAAAATTTCTTGCTTCGCTCGAAATGACATGCTTAAATGTCTTGAGGTAATTGCAAAACTCTTAGAAACGACAAATTTGAGGCAGGCCGGGTGGTTCCGCCCGAAGGGCAGCTTCACCCAACATCTTGGAATAATGGTATAATTGTTGGGTACACCCGGGCCTTGCGGCCCGGAACCACCCAACCTACGCCCAATTTTGCAATTACCTCGTCTTAACTGTAATTTATTCCGAAACTTACCAAACTAGAGAGACAATGGAAAACTCCTCCTTGCGTTAAGGACGATTTGTAACAATCCGATGCGTGCCTTCCACATAATCTGTTAACGCTTTTCGAAAACCGATTCCGGAATCCATTACAACGTTAACAGTTTATTATTCACAGCCTCCGCAACATCCTCCTCCTTCCCGCTTTTCCTCTTCATCCTTCATCCTTCATCCTTCATCCTTACTCCTTACTCCTTCCCCCTGTCATCCCTCCACCCCAGCGTCACAATACTCAAATACCCGTTCCCCGTCGCCCGCGCGCGGATCCGGGAAAAGAAATCGGTTGTGATGTAAAAATTCAGGTTGTTGCCGTATCCTCCCGAAAACGGCTCCGCGACGGTGTACAGAGGCGCTTGTGTGGCGTTTGGCGCCTCGTCGTTGACAGAAGGGCAGGACAAATACACATATTCGATGATGTTGCTGTCGGCCCCTATAAAAAACGCGTTCAAAAGAGCGTTCACGGTGACACCTGTCGGAACACTCAGGGTTTTAAGGGCGGCGGAAGACGTGACAGTAACCGTGGTGGTGCCGTTGCTGTAAACATCAACGGGAGGGTCTTTCCATAAAAATCCGTCGCCGTTCTGGACAAAGCCCACGATGTTGGCGGAACCGTCGGTTTTGACAGAGCCGACACGGCGCTTGAGCGTGTATCCCGAGGGCATCGCGGGCGCCGTGGCGGATGTCGAAAACAGGGCGTCCACGGTGCCGTCCGTCTTTTTGATGAGCCACATACTATACCAGGTGTTTCCGGCGACCGTCCCGGTGTCAAGTCCGCCCGCGTTTGTGCCGGCCGCCCAGGCCGCATCAATCTGTTTGGTGATGGCGGACGCCAGGGTAAGGACTCCCCCTCCGGCGCTGTCCGCGGCAACCCCTGTGGCGATGGTGATGTCATGGTCCGCGTCCGCCGCGTTTGCCATTTGCAGGCCGGAAATCCAGCCCCGTGGCGCGGCGTTCACGAGCGCTCCGGCGTCCAGCGCCGGAAGCGCTCCGTACAGCTGGACCTCCACCACGTTCCCCGCCGCTGTCCCCACATTCTTCGTCGCCGCCGTCCCAAGCCCCAGCGTGGTCCTTGCCTCGCTTTGGCCGTTGTCGTCCAAAAGCGAAAGCCCGAACGCCGTGACGCCAAGCTCCTGGAGATACGCCGTTCCGCCGGTGATCTGGACAAGGCTCACAGCCAAATCCGAAAACTGAAGCGTGCGCAGAACATCACCGTACTCCGCGTCATCCAAAAGCGATTTGGCCAAATCGCTCACCGCGCACGCCGACAAATCCTCGACACGCATGTTCTCAAGTCCGGCGCCCTCCGCGTTCCACCGGAGAAACTTCCCCGCCACAGGCTCCGGCATGGCAATGTCCCGGTTCGCGCTGGATTTGGCGAACTTGACCCCGCGCCGGATTTCCTCGCGCAGCTCCTGGCAAATCAGCGTGAGCTTGTCCAGGGCCGCCTCGTGGACCGCCGCCGGAAACGGGTCGTTCTCCACGTAATCCGTCTCCTGGGTGAGCGCCACGTTTCTCCGGAGAACCAGCGTGCTCCCAATGGCGGGGGCTGATAACAGAACCACCGAGCCGCCTGTGGGGGTCCCCGCTCCCGTGACCGTGTAATCGCTGTCCAGCGCAAGCACGCTCTCCCCGCCGTCCTCCGCCCGGACAAGAACCTCCAGGTCCTGGGCAGCGGTAACCGGAAAATCGTATGTGAAAAGAACTGTGGTCCCGTCCCCCGGATACCTGTTTTGCGGTGTGTTCGTATTGCCTACTGTCATTTTTCCCTCCTTTCCTCCGGCCTATTCCGCCGCCCGTGCGAGATACTCGAGAACCGTTTGCACCCCCGAGAGCGTGCTTGCACTGGCGCGCGCGTTCCCCTCCATCCCTGCCAGCGCCGCCTGGTACGCCGCGTCCCGAAGGCCCGCCGCCCCCAGGGTCTGATACCTCCACGCAAGATCCCGTTTCCGTTGCGCCGCGCGCTCCCCCTCTTCACTGACCGCGGCCGCCTCCCGCGCCGCCTCCGCCGCGGCAAGCTCCATGGCGCGCAGGGGCGACCCCTCCCCCAGAGCCACCCCGGATTTCCCCTGCCGCGCCCGCGCCAAGGAAAGAAGCGCCTCCACCTTGCGCGCGTGCTCCATGAGCGCAAGCCGTGTGTCCTCCTCCTCCCACCGGGCCTCCCGGAGCGCCGACTCCGCGTCTTTGGCCGAAACCGCCTGGTTCGCCGCCGCGTCCGCCGCTATCCGCGCCTGTTGCGTCTCCGCCCGCTCTTCGGCCTCGTCCGCCCGGTTGAGGCTCCCCAATAGCGAAATCCCCGCGCTGATGCCCTGAAACAACAAGGAAAGACTCATCGCCGCCCTCCTTCCTCCCCCAACGGCGCCGGACCCGGCGCCGCGCCAAAAGACCCAGGGGAAGCGTCAAACAGACCCCGCGCAAACCGCGCGGCCAAGTCCAGGGTTTCCGGATCCCGCGCCAAAAGCCCGGCCCGCTCCATGCTCCCGGAAAGGGATTCCCGGAACCGCGCAAAAAGCTCCTCAGCCCCTTCCGCCCCCACGCCGCGCTGTTCGGCAAGCATGGAAAAAAACCGCTCCTCGGCCAGAGCGAAGTAATTGAGCATGCCCCAAGACTCCCGCTCCGCCTCGAGCACCCGAAGCGCGGCGGAAACGTCTTCCAACGAAAGCCCGTGCCCCAGCAAATCCCACACCTCTCCGGAAAGCCTGGTTTCCCCCTTGCGGATGGCGGCCAGCGTCCCGGCGCGGACAACGGGCCGCCCGGTCCAGTCTTTCTTCGCCAGCGTCCGGGCTGTCCGCGCGGCGCGCGCAGGCGGAATGGCCGTCGAGGCGGCCAAAAGAAGCGCGGCCCGGGTTCTGTCCCCCGCGCCCATGGCCTCCCACACCCGGGACTCCTCTTCCGAAGTCCGCTTTTCCCTGCGCCGTTCCTCCTTTTCCGCCTCCTCCCGCGCCCGGGCCGCGAACACCACGGCAAGCCGCGTGGCCTCTCCCCGGCCAAGCCCCAAGGCCCGCGCGTTCTCCTCCTTTTCCAGATACTCCGCCGCGTCCTCGGGACTCTCCGAAAACCGCGCCGCCAGCGCTCCAAACGCCCGCAACACCGTCTCCCCCCGCTCCACAAGGAAGAGCCGCTCCCTTGCCCCGGCCAGGAGTTCCTCCCGCACCGCTTCCGCAAAATTTCCGCCTTCCCGGGAAAGCGTTTCCACCACCGCCAAAAGCCCCGCCGCAGACTCGGCCCTCCCGATTCTCCCGCGCCACACAGCCTCCGAAACCTGGGCGCTCCAGCGCTCAAGAAGCGCCTGTCCCTCCCCGGGAGAAAACACTCCCGCGGCCGTCTTCCCCGCGACCACCGCCCGGGCCATGCCCACGATATCCGCCATGCCCTCGCTGTCCCCCAGGGTGTCGGCCCGCTCCGCAAGGCGCAAAAGCCGCCCAAGAACCGCCAGGGTGGACTGCTCCGCCTCATCGGCCTCGCCAAAACGCGCCCGGTCCACAACCTCTTTGCGCGTCCTGGCCTCCCATCGGGCGAAAAGCCGTGCGGCCTGCTCCCTGGCCTCCGGGTCTTCCACGCCTTCCAGGGCCTCATCGAGTATCTGGCGGCTTGCCCCGTCATAAATCTCCGCAAAATCCCGGGCCCGGTAATCGTGCTGAAATCCGTCTTCCACGGCGCGTTCCCGCAACCGGTAAAGCCTCTCCAGGGCCGTTGTTCCCGCCAGGGCCGCGTCCCCCGCCTTCCGCGCGCCCAGGGCCTTTTCCTCAAAGAGCGCGTCCGCTCCCTGCCCGCCGGACCCGGCCAACCCCTCCGCCCCCGGCGCGCGCAAGGCCCCGTTTGGTCCGGCGCTCGCAGAATCCAGCCAGTGAAGTGTTTCCGGCACCCGCATGCTCGTTCTCCTTTTGCGAAAATCCAAAGAAATTTTTTACTTATGCGATGTTCAAGGACAGCACCCGCCCCTTGCGGCCGCGCGTCTGTCGGATTGGACAAAGCGCTTCGGCGTCCGATTTTATGTCGGATTACCTGTGTTTTTTGCGTTGATAATGCGGTGCCCTGGGGTTGAAACCCATAAGCGCTAACTTACATTAATTGCATGATTATTGTTATGCTTGGGTAGTTCCGCTAGAATAATAGGTGTTGGGTGAACCCGCGCGCGAAAAACGCCTTTGACACAACATAACTCCTTGGCGCGCGCGGAACCACCCAGCCTGCGTGTAACCCACTCGTAAAATTAGGATGTAGGTCGGGTGGTTCTGCGCGAAGCGCAGGTTCACCCGACAATATCCTCATATATCTTTAAGCAAGAATGCTCATATAAGTTAGCGCCCTTGGGTTGAAACCCCAGGATATTGGCTCATACCACGGCGCAATCAGACAAGGTATGCCCCCACCCCGGCCTCTCCCACAGGGAGAGAAAGATTGAGCGGGAGCTTTCAGCAGGTGTTACGGATTTTCCCGCATTTTGGCATCAGACATCATCTGCGCAAAAAACGCGGATAATCCGGACATGGAATCTAACTCCCCCCCTCCTCCCCCCCAAAATCAATCACCGCCCCCAGCACCGCCAGACGCTTGTCTATCCGCGCCAAGGTCGCGCCCGTCGCCGCCAGCGTCTCCCGTATTGCCGCAATATCCCGCTCCAGACCCAGGTGCCGCAGCTCGCACAGCTCCCGCGCCGTCCCCGCCAAAACCGCTCCCCCGTCCGCCGTCTGGCTCCGCCTTCGCGCCGTAAGCCAGTCCCACACAATCTTCCCCCCCAAAACCACCAGCATCCCCAGCACCAGCTCCGTCGCCCCGTCACCCATCGCACCCTCCTTCTCCACCCTTGTTCCCCCTCATCCGTCCGCCCCCTGCACCCCCGGCATGAGGGCGGTCACCGTAAACGGCAGCGGCGCCGACTGCCGCAGACACACCCGAAGCTCCTTCCCATACCCCCCCCGGAACTCCATCTCCTTGTCCCCGGAAAACAGCTCCGGCGGCCGGTCCATGGCGTGGGCCGGACTCCGGAACGGCAGTGTGTCCATCCTCGAAAAATCCGGACCCATCTCAAGACCCAGAGTCCGGTAAAGCCGCGCCGCCGCCTTGAACGCCCGGATGGGCCGCCCCTGCGCCGTTCCCCCCTGCCCTCCCGCCTCCAGGCGCATCGTCGAAAGAAGCGCGGTGTACCCAAGCCCCGCGTGAACCTTGCGCGCCGGAGACGCAAGGGTGATTCCCCCCCCGCTCACCACCGCCTCCGGACGTACCGCGCCGTCAGCCAAAACGCACACGCCCGCCCCCTCCAGATGCCCAAGCCCCGAAAACGTCCGCCGCGTCTCTTCCGCCAGCCCGCCCCCGGCGTATTCCCCGTATTCCGTCCCGTCCTCCCCCGCCAGCGCGAATGTGTCCCCCTCCGCGTCCGCCACCGTGAACACCCTCCCGTTCAACTCCTCCATCCCCAACACGCCGGACACATAAACCTGGTCCCCGTCCGCGAACCCGTGCCCCGGCGCCGTCACCACCACCGGATCGCCCTTTGACGCGCCCGTGAACGCCGCCGCGTTGTAAAAGGTTAGCCCCGAGTCCACAAAAAAAGCGTCCTCCTGTTCCTCGAAATCCAAGGACTGAAACTGCTCCACATACCGCCGCTCCGCCCCGCCCGCCGTCCTGCGGACAACCGCCCACACCTCGTCCCGGTCCGGCCCCGGTATCACCGCCACCGACTCGAATGCCCCCTGGGTCACATGCCGCGAAAACGCCGTAATCTGCTGGTCCGGATCATGGCACATGGAAACCAGCGCCCCGTCCTCCCGGACCATCCACAAAACAGGATCCGGCTGCCCGGTCCAGGCCATG
>JAGVGH010000310.1 GCA_020057225.1 Desulfobacterales bacterium
GCGCGCGGAACCACCCAACCTACGTGTAACCCTCTCGTAAAATTATGATGTAGGTCGGGTGGTTCTGCGCGGAGCGCAGGTTCACCCGACAATATCCTCCTATATCTTTAAGCAAGAATGCTCATATAAGTTAGCGCCTAGGGGTTTCAACCCCAGGACCATGGCTTAGACATTATCCGCGCAAAAAACGCGGATAATCCGGACATAGAGTCTAACCAGGCGGAGGGCTGAATTTTTCCCGGCTGTGGCATGGCGCCCTGCGCGCGCCTTTGGGTTCCTTCTCCAGGCCGCCGCCTCTGTCCGCCCAGGATTCCCTATCGCCGCGGTATTTTTTTACGCTTGAAAACCTCTGCGCATCAAGTTACAGTGCAAAACACGTAGATGATCCCGTCAAGCAGTTCAACCCCGGCCTCCACATTCCGTCTTCGTGCTCTGCGCGGTCCCGTCCGCTGACGCGCGGGACGCCGCTCCCACTCACCCTTGCCCTTTCCAGGAGGGCCGGAATGAAGCGCACTGTTATAACCGTCCTTCTTGTCAGCCTGGGCGTCCTCGCCGGATTCCCGCTCTTCAGCCTCTCCTACTACACGATGGTGCGCACCTCCACCCCGGGGTTCTGCGCCTCCTGCCACGAAATCCAATTCGCCCACGACACATGGCAAACCTCCTCCCACCACAACAACCCCAAGGGTGTCGTGGCCGACTGCATGGACTGCCACCTCCCGGCCCCCCACGACACCTTCAACTTTTTCTACGCCAAAACCGCCCACGGAATCAAAGACGTGGCTGTCCATCTCATGGGGGGCGAATACAACAACGCGGAGCAGCGCGACAAAGCCTATGCCTCCTTTGACAACGCCCAGTGCCAGAAATGTCATCGAAACATCCTCTACATGCCTGACAAGCGGGGCGCCATGCTCGCCCACCGGGACGTGGTCCATGCCCGGCCAGGCTATGAAAAAAAATGCGTGGACTGCCACCGGAACCTCGTCCATGTGGAGCGCCCGGTGTTCGCCAACCGGAACCATGAACCGCCCTACCGGGGGCTTGGTCTTTGATTTCCATTTTTGAAGGGGAGGATTTGCCATGCGCACACGCCTGTATTGGATGCTCCTCGCAGCAACGCTTGTCTGCGCCGCGTTTGCGGCCGGGCCCCTCATGGGACAGGAGGAGGAGGCGGCGCCCAACCTGCCCAAGGCCAAGGAGTTCCGCATCGGGCGCTCCATGTCCAAGGAGGCTGTGGCCTGTATCGAGTGCCACAAAAAAGAGCATCCCGGCCTTTTCGCGGACTGGGCCGGAAGCCGTCACGCCTCCGCCAACATTACCTGTCTGGACTGCCACCAGGCACAGGAGCATGACGCGGACGTGAGCCGCGCCCATTACAAACAGTATGAGCGCGGCGACCAGCCCTACGGAAAAAGCGCGTACCGGGTGCCTGTCTCCGGCGTGGTCACCCCCAAGGACTGTTCCCGCTGCCATCCGGACGAGTCCCGGGAGTACGCGGGAAGCAAGCACGCCAACACTGCGGAAATCATCTGGAAGATTGACAAGTGGCTAATAGACGGAATGAATTCCGAACTGGAGCGCCAGTCCGGCTGTCTGGTGTGCCACGGGACCGTGCTCAAGACAAAGAACGGGGAGCTTGACCCCTCCACATGGCCCAACGCGGGCGTGGGCCGGGTCAACCTGGACGGCAGCAAAGGCTCCTGTTCCAGTTGCCACACCCGGCACCGGTTCCCGGTCATGGAGGCGCGCAAGCCCGAAGCCTGCGGCCAGTGCCATCTGGGCCCGGACCATCCGCAAATCGAAATCTTCATGGAATCCAAGCACGGCGACATCTACACCGCCCACGGCGATGACTACAACTGGAACGCGGCCCCTGGAACCTGGACCCCGGGCGTGGATTACCGGGCGCCCACCTGCGCGGGCTGCCATCTGTCCGGCTCCGGAAGCGTCGCCACCAGCCACGATGTCACCCTCCGGCTGGCCTGGGAGCTTCAGGCCCCGCTCACCGTGCGTCCCCAGGATTTCGAGGCGTTTCCCGCCAAGACGAACCACGAGGAGGAGCGCGGCAGGATGAAGGCCGTGTGCCTCGCCTGCCACGGAAACAAGTGGGTGGATGACCATTTCACGAAGCTGGACTCGGTTGTCGCGGAGTACAACGATGTTTATTTCAAGCCTGCCAAAAAGATGCTGGATGACCTGTACGCCAAGGAGCTGATGGAACCCAGGCCCTTCTTCGACGAGGAGCTGGAGGTCGAGTATTACGAGCTGTGGCATCACGAGGGGCGCAGGGCGCGGATGGGTTCGGCCATGATGGCGCCGGACTACGCGTGGTGGCACGGGTTCTACGAGTGCAAAAAGCGTTACAACCTCTTTATGGGCGAGGGGCGGGACATGCTTCAGACAGGGCGCAAGGCCCACAAGGCCCCGGATTTCCCCTCCGCCACCGGGAGCAAGGAAAAGCCGCCCGAGGTGTTTGGCCCGGCGCGCTAAGGCAGGAGTCAGGGTTAGAAGCCAGGAGTCAGGAGTTGGCAGGGTGTGGAAAGCACCCCTGGCTGGTTTGATTTGTGGGGTTCCAAACCGGGCGTATGACCTCTGCAACAACATGGCGGGGAACCAGACCCTGTATTCCCGGGATAAGCTGAAGGCCATGCCAAAAAGGCGGCGTGGATTTTGTGGAACGGGCTTTCGACCTGGAAATGACACATCCGGGTTCGGCAACAGGGAGGAGCATGGGAGAGGGCGCCGGGATTTCCGGAACACGGGAAAATCTGTACGTTTTTATAGGGAGCGGGGGATACCTGGGGCTTCTTCCGGGCCTCCGGGGCAGCTATGGCGCGCTGTGGGGCCCGGCGTTTCACGCCGCCGCCGCCGCCTTGTTGCCTCCTGCCCTTGTCCCTGTGGCTCTTGCCGTGTTTCTTGCCTTGGTGTCTTACGCAAACAACGCCCTAACCCCCTGGGCGCAGTCTTACTGGAAAAGCAAGGATCCCGGGAAATTCATATTGGACGAGATCGCGGGCTATCTCGTTGTGTTTATTCTTTTTTGGCCTAAAACCCTCTGGCCCGCCATGCTGATCGGCTTTCTTCTTTTCCGCGTGCTCGATGTCATCAAGATACCTCCGGCGCGGTATTTTGACCGGAGGCGCAAGGACGCCTGGGGCATTCTTTTGGATGATTATGTGAGCGGCGCTTACGCGGCGCTGGTTTTGTACGGTCTCCGGTTTGCTCTTCCTCTGTTGGGGATTTCCTGGGCGGTTTGAAGAACCAGGCAAAGATTGGCGCGGCTCCCGCGAAGGAGGTTTGGCATGCGTCCGGAATCCACCCAATCTATCAAGTCAACACCCCCTGTCCACCCCGGGGAAATCCTGAGCGGGGAGTTTCTTCTTCCCCTCGCCATTTCCCAAAACGCCCTTGGACGCGCGCTCCATGTTCCGCCCGGACGTGTCAACGAAATCATCGCCGGAAAACGCCGCCTTACCGCGGACACCGCCCTTCGGCCCGCGCGTTTTTTCGGCACCACCCCGGAATTCTGGATGAACCTTCAGAACCGTCACGATCTTTCGCTTGCGCGGGACAGCCAGGGCGAGGCCATTCTCCGGGATGTGATTCCCCTTGCCCAAACCAAGCCCGGAGGGGGCCGCTCCCGGTCCGGTGAATGATCCTGTGAATAATGTTGGAAAAAGGATACAGCGCCATGGACAAACACTGCCGGAAAGACGCCAAAACAAAACACGGCCCGGACGCCAGGGTTGACCAGGAGCTTTTGGACGCGGTGCTGGCCAAGGCCGAAAACAAAACGCTCACATGCGCCGCCGCCCATGCCCTTGCCCGGGAGCTGGGCAAATCCCCCGCTGAAATCGGCATGGCCGCGGATTTCGCCGAAGCGCGCCTTGTCAAATGCCAGCTCGGGCTTTTCGGGTACGGAGACCCTGAAAAACGGGTCAAGCCCGCCGAATCCGTGGACGCGGGCCTGGAATCCGCCCTTTGCGCCGCGGCCGGTGAAGGCAGGATTTCCTGCCTGTCGGTCTGGGAAGCCGCCGCGGCCTGTAAGACAGGACGTAGGGAGGCGGCCGCGGCCTGCGAAAAACTGGGCCTGCGCGTCAAGCCCTGTCAGCTTGACGCGTTTTAACCATTCGCGTTCCGGAGGAACACCCAAGGCCGTTCCGGAAACCACCTGTCGCATTCCCCCTATCGTGAGGCAGACCATGAGTTCAGATCTTTCCATACGCCCCTGCGCCGACGGAGACCAACGCGCCATATCCGGCCTTTTCTCATTGGTGTATCCGGGCAGAACCCTTCCCTTGGAATACTTGCGCTGGCGTTTCCAGGACTGCCCCTCGGGCAAGGGAATTGTTTTTCTCGCCTGGGACGGGGATACCCTTGCCTCCCACTACGCGCTCACCCCTGTGGACTTGGTTGTAAGGGGCGAACAGCGGCTTGCCGCTCTTTCAGGCACAACCATGACGCATCCTGCCTACCGGGGGCGCGGGCTTTTTACGGCGCTCGCGGAAGAGGCTTTCGCATGTCTTGAGCGGCAGGGCGGTGCCCTGGTGTTCGGCTTTCCCAATATTCAAAGCCACCGTGTGTTTGTCCGCGACCTTGGCTGGCGGGATATTCATGAAATCCCCATGCTGCGGAAACAGTGGGAGCCGGAGTCCCCTCCAAAAGCAGAGCCTATTCCGGAAATCCGCGCGGCGCAAGGTTTTGACTTCCGTTTTGACGCGCTGTTTGCCGAGGCGGCCCAGCGCTCAACAGTTCTATGCCGCAAGGACGCCGCGTATCTGACCTGGCGGTTTGGCGGCAACCCCGGCTACCGGACAGCGGTTTACGGGGACGAGAGGGAAATATCGGCTTGGTGCGTTTACATACCCTACGGGGCAGGGCTGCAAATTGTGGACATGCTGTATGGAGGACGGCCCGCCTGCGCCGCGGCCCTGGTGCGGCATGTTGTGTGGCGGGCTGTCCAGTCCGGGCTTCAATGGGTCTCCCTATGGCTCAACGTGGCGGATCCGCTGCATCTGGAACTGGAAAAGGAAGGGTTCATGAACGGGGCGCCCGTGACCTATTTTTCCGGGAGAACGCTCGGCAAAGGGCTGGAAGAGGATGTGATGTGCCGGTACGGAAACTGGCACATAAGCATGGCGTGTTCCGACAATTTTTAACACGGGAGAAGACGGATGAGGGTGCTTGTGGTTGCTCCCCACGCGGACGATGAGACTATTGGAGTTGGCGGGACCATTGCGCGCCACGCCGCGGCGGGGGACGAGGTGACGGTTGCGGTGATGACAGGGCACGGGGAGGAGGCGCCGCATCCGATATGGCCCAGGGACGCCTGGAATGTGGTGCGCGCGGAACTGCGGGAAAGCTGTGCCATATTAGGGGTGAGAGAGGTTGTTTTCAAGGAGATACCCGCGGTGGGCGTGGTCCATGAGCCTTTGTGGCGCCTTACCGGGCTTGCCGCGGAGATTGTCGCGGAAACGCGGCCCGAGGTGATGTATGTGCCGTTTCTGTTCGACCTGCACAAGGACCACCGGGAGCTCTTTCACGCGTTTTCCGTGACGTGGCGGCCTCATCTTCCTTTGGGCCGGAGTGTCCGGGAGGTGTACGCGTACGAGACGCTGACCGAGACGCATCTCAATTTTCCCTATGCGGAGCAGGGATTTTTACCCAACACGTGGGTGGACATAAGCCTGTTTTTGGAGACCAAGCTCAAGGCAATGGCCGCTTTCAAGACCCAGGTGCAGCCGCATCCCGGGGGGCGGAGCCTTGAGGCGGCGCGGGCCTTGGCGGTGTGGCGCGGGTCGCAGACAGGGGTGGCCGCGGCGGAGGCGTTTTGTCTGGTGCGGAAGCTGGGGTAAAGGCGCGGGGTTGACAGGAGAGGGAGAGCGCGTATTTTCCGGTTCAGAATACAGGAATAAGAACTGTTACTGATTGATGGCAGAAACCGGCAAGCCTGCCGCGAAACCGCCTGTCGGCAGCAAACAGCCCCTCTCCCTGGACGGACACCAAAGGAGGCATCCCGTGAACGCCAATGAATATTGCGATCAACTGTACAAGAAGCTGGTCGGGCTCAAGGCCGGGATCGAGAGCTTATCCATAAATAATCTTATTGCAAGGGATTCCCCTGTTCGGGCGCGCGCCGTGCGCCCCTACGGCAATGGAACCCGAGCCATCGGAGCGCCCGGTGGTAAGCGATAACGGCCGTCACATAACCGTAGGGGCGCACGCCGTGCGCCCGCGATGAAAAAGCGCCCCTAAAATCCTCCCCAGCAGTATTTAGGGATAAGCACTTAGATTCTATGTCCGGATTATCCGCGTTTTTTGCGCAGATAAGGGCGCAGCCCGCGAAAACGGGCCGTTTGCAGCCAGCCCTAAAGCCTAAACTCTAAAGCCTAAAGCCTAAAGCCTTTTTTCCGGCTCCGCCGGTTTAGGATATCATCGGCAAAACCGAAGACCTGCCGGAACCTGAGCGGGGAGCTTGAGGGAATCCGCAGGCTCATCACCGAGGTGGACAGCCGTCTGGAAGCCTTGGGGGCGTCCCTGGCCGCCCTTGGCGCCAAAACCGGTGTGGCGATTCCGGACACCCTTGCCTGGCTGTAATACCAAGGTGTAATCAGACAAGGTATGCCCTCACCCCGGCCCTCTCCCGCAGGGAGAGGGAGATTGAGCGGGAGCTTTCAGCAGGTGGTACGGATTTTCCCGCATTTTGGTATAAAGCCCAAAATCCAGTCCAAAATTCCCGCGCCAGCCCATGCCTCCGTCCGTTTCACGGGATATCCCACCCGGACAATTATTTGCTTGAATTTTATCTAGTTGTCTGATAATAGAGCGGTAAGGCGTGGCTGGACGCCGGAGTTCCGAGGGGGGCCCTTTGCTCCAGGAGCGCCCGTATGCCCGCCAGGGACGGCCAGATGAAACTCTTGATTGCGGACGATGAGCTGACCACAAGGGCGCTCCTGGGAAGAGCGGCCCGGAAGTGGGGCTATGAGGTTGTCGAGGTGATGGACGGGGTGTCCGCCATGGCGGAACTGGAATCCCCGGACCCGCCCCGCATCGCCCTTTTGGACTGGGTCATGCCCGGTATCGAGGGCGTGGAAATCTGCCGCCGCCTCGTTGAATCCCCAAGGGACCATCTCATCTACACCATCCTGCTCACAAGCCGCGAGGAAAAGGACGATCTCGTCTATGCCCTGGACAGCGGCGCCCACGACTACGTCATCAAGCCCGTACACCGGGAGGAGCTAAGGAGCCGCGTGGCTGTGGGGCGCCGGGTTGTGGACGCCCACGACAAGCTGGTCGAGCTCAACCGCCTCAAAAACAAGTTCCTCGGCATGGCGGCCCATGACCTCCGAAACCCGCTCGTCTCCATCCGGGGACTGAGCGAAACCCTGGTGATGAACGACTTTGAAGGCACAGAGGAGGAAAAACAGGAAATTCTTGTCACCATCAACAAGGCCGCGGACCAGATGCTGAGCATCGTCAATGATTTTCTCGATGTCTCGATTATCGAAAGCGGCTATCTTGAAATCCGCAGGGAGGAGAAGAGCCTCAAGCGGGTGGTTGAGCGGTGCGTGAATCTACTGGAAGGCCAGGCCCGGCGCAAGGACATGGAACTGCACGTTGACCTGGAGAACCTGCCGCCGTTTCCCTTTGACCCCAAGCGCATCGCCCAGGTTGTGGACAATCTGGTAAGCAACGCCATCAAATATTCCCCGCTGGGGGCGCCCATCCGGGTCACCCTCACCCAGAGCGGCGGCATGGCCCGCTTCTCTGTCATTGACCAGGGCCAGGGCCTGAGCGCCGAAGACAAGACCCGGCTTTTCGCCGATTACCAGCGCCTGAGCGCGCGGCCCACCGGAGACGAGGTCAGCACGGGCCTGGGCCTTGCCATCTGCAAAAAAATCGTGGACGCCCACGGCGGAGCCATGGAGGTGCGGAGCAGGCTGGGCGCGGGTTCGGTTTTTGGTTTTGTCCTTCCCATGCGCGCCGAAAAGGCGCCTGCGGCCGAATCCGGCGCGGCCCAGCCCGTGCGCGCGGCATAGATTCTTTGCCCTGTTGTTTTACGCTGTCCTGTTGTTTCCTGTCCGCCGTTTCTCTTCAGAGGTCTGGCCGCTCCTTTCACTCTGCGTTTACCCCGCGTTTTTTAAAAAACCAATTTGACCCGCGTGAAAAACCTGCTACTATAAATTTTTGTGCGCCTTGATTCCGCAAGGAACAGGCAATTTGAAATCCACGCGCCAAGGAGTAAGGACAGTGCCTGGTATCGTTATCGTCGGAACCCAGTGGGGGGATGAAGGCAAGGGCAAAATCGTGGACTTGCTGGCGGAGCGCGCCCGGATGGCAGTGCGCTTTCAGGGCGGCAACAACGCCGGACACACGCTCGTGGTGGACGGTAAAAAATTCATAAGCCACCTCATTCCCTCGGGGATTCTCCAGAAAAAAACGTGCGTCCTTGGCAACGGAATGGTCGTGGACCCCGCCGAGCTTATCCGTGAAATGGACGAGCTCGAATCCATGGGTATTGCCGTGACCCCGGACAACCTCCTGGTGAGCGACCGCGCCCACCTTATTATGCCTTATCACAAGGCCGTGGACATCGCCCGGGAATGCCTTCGGGGAGGCACCAAAATAGGCACCACCGGCAGGGGAATCGGCCCTTGCTACGAGGACAAGGCGGGCAGGCGGGGAATCCGCTTTGTGGACCTCCTGAATCCCAACACGTTCCGCGAAAGGGTGCATGCCGCGGCCGGGGAGAAAAACCACCTGCTTTCGGGCTATCTTAAGGCGGCGCCTGTCAACCCGGATGAAATCATCGGGGAATATCTTGAGTACGCCAAGCGGCTCGCGCCCTATGTGAAAGACACAGCGGTCCTTGTGGAGGAGGCGGCGGCCCAAGGCGCCAACATCCTCTTCGAGGGCGCCCAGGGCACCCATTTGGACATTGACCACGGGACCGTGCCCTTTGTCACCTCATCGAACACTGTGGCCGGAAACGCGTGCGCGGGTTCCGGAGTGGGGCCCCGCCGCGTGAACGGGGTATTGGGTATTGTCAAGGCCTACACAACCCGGGTGGGAAGAGGGCCTTTCCCCACAGAGCTGTTTGACGAGGTGGGCGACCGCATCCAGCGCGTGGGCGCCGAGTTTGGCGCGACAACAGGCCGCCGCCGCCGCTGCGGCTGGCTGGACATGGTGCAGCTTAAAGCCTCGGTCCGCCTGAACGGGCTTACCGGGTTCTGCGTGACCAAGCTGGACGTGCTGGACGGGTTAAGCGAGCTTTCCATCTGCACGGCCTATACGCACAAAGGGGAAACCCTCCGGGAATTCCCGGCGGACCTGGAGGTGCTGGCAGGCTGCGTTCCTGTGTACGAGACCCATCCGGGGTGGGACACGCCCACCGTGGACGCGCAGGATTTCAACGCCCTGCCGGCCAGCGCGCGGGCGTATCTCCGGCGGGTGGAGGAGCTTATGGGCATCCCCCTTCAAATCGTTTCGACCGGGCCGGGCCGCACGCAGACCATGGAGCTTCAAGACGTGTTCGGGGGTGTGTGACCGCGAGGGCGCTCCGGGGAGGGCGCCCGGGCCTTGGTTTCAAACGGAGGTTGACGGTGGAGGGGACTGGAAACGGGGGGGAAGTCCTTATTGTGGATGACGAGCCCGGGGTCCGCGAGCCTGCAAGGGAGATGTGTGCGCTTGCGGGATACGGGGTGACCGTTGCCGGGGACGGCGAGGAGGCTGTCCGGCTCCTGGAGGAGCGGCCCTTTGACGTGGCGGTGGTGGACATCATGCTGCCGGACGCGGACGGGCTGGAGCTCACCGAGGAGATCATCGGACGCTTTGGCGTGAATGTGATTGTGATAACCGGGTTTTCCGACAGGTACAGTTACGAGCACGCCATTGACAAAGGCGCCAGCGACTTCATCGTCAAACCTGTCCGCCTCGAAGAGTTGTTGCTGCGCATCAAACGGGTGCTTCGGGAGCGCAGGCTCACCCGTGAACGGGAGGAGCTGCTCCAGGAAATGAGGCGCCTTGCGGTGACCGACGGGCTGACCAAGCTCTTCAATTCCAGGCATTTTTACCAGCAAATCGAGGTTGAGACGGGGCGCGCAAGAAGGTATTGCCGCCCCCTTTCGCTTCTGCTCTTTGATCTCGACAAATTCAAAAACTACAATGACACCTACGGGCACCTGGAGGGAGACAAGGTTCTTTCCGCCATCGCCCGGATTTCCCGTGACTGTCTTCGGAAGATGGATTCCGCGTTCCGCTACGGGGGCGAGGAGTTCACGGTGATTTTGCCGGAAACATCGGGGCAGGAGGCCATGCATGTGGCGGAGCGTCTTAGGGAAAAGGTGGCGCTTCACGTCTTTGAGCCGGAACCCGGGACAGAGGTCCATCTTACGGTGAGCGTGGGCGTGACGGAGTATGCGCCCGGGGAGACGGCGCGGGATCTGGTCCGGCGGGTGGACGCGGCGATGTATGTTTCCAAGCGCAAGGGCGGGAACGCGGTGTCGGGTTTGACAAAAGAGGCTTTTGTCTAGTTCCGCGTCGGCGGGTTTCGGAATAATCAATGTCATCAGAGATAATTGCAAAACTCTTCGATATTCTACATTCGTCTTCGCCTTTGCCTTTGCCTTTGCCTTTGCCTTCCCCTTCTGCGGTTCTGCGGTTCGATATTCGATATTCTACATTCGCCTTTGCCTTTGCCTTTGTCTTTGCCTTTGCCTTCCCCTTCTGCGGTTCTGCGGTTCGATATTCGATATTCTACATTCGTCTTTGCCTTTGCCTTCCCCTTCCGCGGTTCTGCGGTTCGATATTCGATATTCTACATTCGTCTTTGCCTTTGCCTTTGCCTTTGTCTTTGCCTTTGCCTTCCCCTTCCGCGGTTCTGCGGTTCGATATTCGATATTCTACATTCGTCTTTGCCTTTGCCTTCTGCGGTTCGATATTCTAGAGTTCTGCTCCGCCGGTTTAAGCAAAGAGCGGGAGCGCCCTGGGCCACCGGGGGGAAACCCGTCCAGCCCGCGAATATCCAGTCCATTCAAGGCCGTTTTGGCCTCCGGAAATTTTCCCATGGAAACGCTCCATTACCTCATGCGCCTCGTCACAACCAAGGCAAGCACCGGATATGTCACTGTCACTCCTGAGCCTCCCCTGGACTTTGCCGCTTCCCTCCGCCTTCTCCGGGACCGGCCTTTTGACCTGTTTCTCCATAACCACGCGCTTCGGCAACTGGGAGAGGAATGGAGCACGGAGGATATCGCCCAGGCGCTGGAAGCGGAAGGGGAGGATCTGGTTTTGGACGCCCTGGTCCACGAGGCCTGTCTTGTTCCCGGCAAGTTCAGCCGGTTCCGCGCCGCGCTCCGCCGGGAGCGCCTTGAGCACTGCGCGGCCTTTTCCCCGGGAGTCCTTGCGGGCCAGGCCCTGGCCTCCCTGGCGGACGCGGCCCTTCACCGGCAATGGATGGAGCTTTTTTCCGCCAACGCCCTTAGCCACGCCCCCCTGCCCAGGCCCAAGGACGCAGGGCTTCCATTTCCCTATACACCGGAAACCCTGGGCAGCCTTGCACCCCCGGGGATTACAATAGAACACGTCCTGGCCAACGGGTTTCATGGACCGGAGAGCGGCTCCCCCCGGGTTTCCCCCCTGGAGACCGCGGCGCGGGCCGAGGAGGCCCTTGGCCGGGCCGGATTTCTGGACGGGCACCGTGAAATGCGGCACACAGCCTCCCTGGCCCACGCGGCCCTGCTCCGTCAATGGGAGCTTGCCCTCCGGGTTTCCATCGGCCGCGCCCGCTACACCCTGAAAGGCGTCCAGACCTCCTATGGCCGGGGATTCCGTCCGGAATTCGCAAGGGCGGGCCTCTATATGGAAATGGCGGAGCGCGTTTCGGCCCATGCGGGGTTTGATGAAAACGGTCCTGTGGGCTACCGGGCGGACCACGGTCTCATCCGCGCCACCCATGCGGAGATGCTTGCAAGCGGAAGGGAGGCTCTTGACCCCAACACCCTTTCTCCGGACGCGCCCTACACCGGCTGGCCCCTCCACTGGGCGCGCGGCACAACCTGGTCGCCGGACGGGGAGCGCGACGTGTATGTCCCCGCCCAGTGCGTCTTCATGTTTTCCAACCTCGATGAGCGCGCGCTCCACGCCGCCCCCGGATCAACAGGGCTTGGAGCGGGCAACACCATGGCGGAGGCGCGTCTCCAGGCCCTGCTCGAGGCCGTGGAGCGGGACGCCCTGGCCACCCGGGTCCACCACCCGGGACGGTGCTTCTGCCTGGGCGCCCGCGACCCCGTTCTGGCGGATGTGCTCGATGACTACGCCCGCCACGGAATCACGGCGCGCTTCGGGGACAGGACATCCTGGCTGGGAGTGCCCTGCGTCACGTGCTTTGTCATACATCGGGACGGCGCGCAGGCCCTGGGGGCCTCGGCGAAACTCTCCGGTCCAAGGGCCGCCATGTCCGCCCTTACGGAAACCCCGTATCCGTTTCCGAACGGGCCGGTGTCCGCCATTCCCAGGGGCCTTGGCTCCGTGCCGGTGGTCCCCTTCGAGGATATTCCAGACTATTCCCGTTTTCCTGAGTGGGATTTGGCGCTTTTGGAAACCGTTTTGGCGCAAAACGGCATGGCTCCTGTGCATGTTGACCTTACACGGGAGGATTTGGGGATACCGGTTGTCCGCTCGGTGGTTCCGGGCCTGTCGGCGGGGTGGGACGCGGACGCGGCCCGGGTGCCTCCCCGGCTTTTCGCGGATTATCTCAAGGTGTTTGAAGAGGATGCCTCCGGGGAGGACTGATACCAGGCTGCAATCAGGCGAGGTAATTGCAAAATTGGCGGAGGTTGGGTGGTTCCGGGCCGCAAGGCCCGGGTTCACCCAACATTTCTAAATGATTTCTATGTGTTGGATGAACATGCCCTACGGGCGGAACCATCCGGCCTACGTTAAATTTGTCGTTTCTATCAGTTTTGCAATTGCCTCAGAACCTAAAGTAATGCCCTCATCCCGGCCCTCTCCCACAGGGAGAGAGAGATTTAACAAGAGCTTTCAGCAGATGTTAAGGATTTGAACGCAACTTGGTAGGAGGGGTGGAATTGAAGGACGGGGTCAATGGTGATGGCCAGCTATGTTGTTTTATAAACTATCTATCTCGAATCGGAAAGAATTTTTTCTGGAGGTAATTGCAAAATAGGGATACCGTTCTTACCCATTATGGAACTTGCGCCTGCAAGTCATTCCCCTGCGGGCGGACACCGTTTTTTGTAGCGGCGGCCCATCGTGTCGCGGCGGACGCCACCCTGAGGCCGCCCCAGGACGTGCCACAGCACAACCTCCCGCGCCACGCTGTCCGCCGGACCGCTCAGGAATCTCTCCGGCCCGCAGGACTCTCCCCCGCCTCTTTCCCCTTGTTTTGCCCCGCCAGCCGCGCAATAACCCCGGCCACCGGACTCGCAAGCACCGCGTTGGCCGCCGCCTCATGCCCCAGGGAATTCCAATGGTAATCCCTCTCCCATTCAAAATGTTGGCCGCTCTTCAAATACTCCGCCCGAAAAACCCCGCCCATATCCGTCACCCCGTAGCCAAGCGCCCGGGCCTTTTCCATAAAAACTCCCCGCATCACCCCAAAATAGCTCGTCTCCGCTTGTTTCAGCGCCTCTTCCCCCGCGTACAAAGCGGGCCGCAGGCCATCCACCAGAAAAAGAATCCGTCCCGGGGGCAGCCCCGCTTTTTCCGGAAGATCCCGGAAAAACGCGTCCACCGCCTCCCTGGATTTGGAAATCCGCCCGGCCTCCGCGGAAGCGGACGTGTTCCCCACATACCCCGCGGCTTCCCCGCCGCCCTTGCCTATCCGTCGGAAGGTCTCCATGCCCTCAAGGTTCAGGGCAATGTACCGCAACAGGGCCGATTTCCTTGCCAGGGCGCGCCCGAATCCGTCTTTTTTATCCACCCGCCGGAGCGCGAGAACCCCTGCGGCGTCCCGCGCGTAGTAGTGGAACCCCGGCGCGTTTTTCACCTCCATGAGACTTTCGTCAAAGTCGTTCCCCACCACCACAAACACCATGGCCCGGGGCCGGTAGGTTTTCCGGGCATGGTCCGCCCAGACCAGATACTGGCTCAGGGGCGCCCCGGACGCGGCGAAACTGTAAACTGGCAACACTTGGCCCAGGCGCCCGGCAAGGGTCTGCTCAAAGGGAAGCATAAGGGCTTCGACATAGGAGTCGCCAATAACAGCCAGCAGGGGCGCGTCCGGATCGGGCCTGTAATCGTTTGCGTTGACAAAGCCCGCGTTGTTCACCCTCCCCCGGTTTGCCATGGCAAGGTCCCATCCCCGGGAAAAAGTGTACGGACGGTTGGGAGCGAAATGGAAAACCGGGTGCGCCGCGTCAACCTCCGCGGACTTGAGCCCCGAATTCACGGGGAAAAACCTGAAAACAATCTCCAGCGCGCCCAGAACGGCGAAAAGTCCCAGTCCGCAGGCCAAAACAGCAAAAACCGCCCGGCGGCCCAGGTTTTTTTGTACGGGCGGAATCATCCCTTGCTCCTCATTGCGCCTTATCCCCCGCCTCCATGGCCCTTCGCGCCTTTTCCCGCTCCATGGCCTCCCGGACCTTTCGGACGTTGTACCGCGCGGCCTCGTATTCCGGTTTCAGGCGCACCGCGGTTTCGAATTCCTGGAGGGCCTCGTCCGCAAGGCCCTTGTAGAGAAGGGCGAATCCCAGGTTGTTGTGGGCCTCGGCCAGTTCCGGATGCTCCCTGAGCAGGGTTCTGAGGTCCAGAATCCCCCTGTCCACGTCTCCTAAGCGGATGCGCGCCATGGCCCTGTTGGCCCGGCACTCGAACTGCTTTTTATTCAGCCGGATGGCGGCGTCGTAATACCGAATGGCCTCTTCGAGCCTTCCCATGCGCGTGCAGAGGTTCCCCATGTCGCCCAGGGCGGCTGTGAATTCCGGGCTTGCGGCAAGGGCCGCCTTTAGGTGTTTCTCGGCGGTGCCCAACAGACCCATGTTGGAATACTGGCAGGCCATATTCCGGTGGACCCACGCGTTGTTTCGGGTAACCGCAAGGGCCCGGGAAAAGAGAATGATCGTGTCCTCCCAGGTTCGGATCTGGGCCGAGGCAAGACCGCTCCATATCCCGCAGAGGAGGAGCGCAAGGACGCAGGCGATGTGTTGCAATACGCGCCCTTTGCCGGAGAGGAAGTCCCTGGCCAGGAGGGCGAGCGCAAGCGCAATGCCCAACATGGGAATGTAGGTGTAGCGGTCCGCCAGAGCCTGGGCCCCCACCTGGACAAGACCTATAACCGGCGCCAGGGTCCCCAGATACCACAGCCATCCCACAAGGAGCCAGGGTTTGGTTTTCCGCAGAAATACCGCCAGGGCCGTGACGCAGGACAAAAGCAGCAAGGCCCCGGCCCAGCGTGTCCAGGGAAGAGTTCCGGGATACGGGCAATATAAGGCGCAAAGCCCGGAGGGCCAGACCAGCATGCCCAGATAGGCCATGTAGGACCAAAGGGCGTTTGCCACCCTGTCCCAAAAAGGCACGGCGTCAAAGGAGCGGACAGCGCCTCCGGCGGACTGGGCGGTAAAGGTGAGGACCGCGGAAAGGGCCGCAAGGACGAACAGCGGAATTTTTTCCGCCACAAGGAGCAGCGCGGAGCGGACGCCTCCTGTAAGCCTGGAGAGCGGCCAGTAGTCCAGGAGGAGGAGCACAAAGGGCAGAGTCACCAGCATGGGTTTGGCAAGAAGCCCCAGGGCGAACAAAACACACACCGCGGCCATCCGCGGGGGTCCAGGCTTTTTCGCATGCCAGAGCCAAGCCAAAAGCGTGGCGAAAAAGAAGAAGGAGGACAACACATCCTTGCGCTCGGAAATCCAGGCCACGGACTCCACCCGGAGGGGATGCAGGGCAAAAAGCGCGGCGGCAAAGGCGCTTGCCAAAGGCGCCCTTGTAAGGCCGTAAAACAGCGCGTAGGCCAGAAGAGCGTTCAAGAGATGCAACGCCACGTTGTGCCAATGGAAGGCCGCGGGGGACATCCCGAACAGGCTTATATCCGCCATGTGAGATATCCAGGTGAGGGGGTGCCAGTTGGCGGCGTCGAGGGATGTGAAGGCCCAGGCAATGCCCTCGAGGGTCAGTCCCTTCTGGATGCGGGGGTTTTCCGTCACGTAGATGTCGTCGTCAAAGTTGACGAAGCCCAGGGCACCGGCGCCGGCGTAAACGGAGAGGACCGCCAGGGCAAGGGCGGAACAAACGACAAGATGGATTCGGGCGGTACGCATCACACACCGTATTGGATTCTATATTTGGATTATCTGCGTTTCTTGCGTAGATAATGTCTGTGCCGTGGTCCTGGGGTTGAAACCCCAGGCTAGATCAAAAACCTTGCCGCACCGCGGCTGCTATGAGGAAAAATGCCCATTTTATAACTAAAAAACACAACAAAAGATGATTTTTTATTCTATCGAGGTA
>JAGVGH010000216.1 GCA_020057225.1 Desulfobacterales bacterium
ACCAGGGAAAGCGCCCGGTTTTTTAAAAAGCGGGTCTCATTCCTTACAGCAGCCGCGGTGCGGCAAGGTTTTTGAGACAGCCTGGGGTTTCAACCCCAGAACCATGGCCCAGACATTATCTACGCAACAAACGCCGATAATCCGGACATAGAATCTAACATTCGACACACCACCCTTTCCCGCCACAAGGAGGTTCCTGCCCATGGTTCTCATTCCCCCCAGCCACACGCCCGGGCGCCACTGCGCCAGCACCGGGGTCTCGGACCTGGTCCGCCACCACGGGATTCCCTGGGGCGAGGCCCTGTGTTTCGGTCTGGGACAGGGCCTTGGCATTTATTACTTTCCGGCGGAAGGTATGGGCGTCTCCCGCATAGTCCACGTCCGGCACGCGGATTTCGAGCTCCGGTTTTTTAAAAACATGGGCGCGCCGTTCGCCTGGGAGCAACACACGGACCCCGGGGAGAGCGAAAAAGCCCTCCGGGCCGCCCTGGATGACGGACGGCCCGCCGTGCTCCAGACCGACATCTTTCATCTGCCGCATTTTTCATCGAAAACGCATTTTCCGGGCCATCTTGTCACTGCCTGGGGATACGACCCGGAGCGGCGGGTGTTTTTCATCACCGATACCCACCACCCGGACCTTATCGAGGTTCCTTTCGACAACATGCGGCGCGCGCGGTTTGCGCGCGGGGGAATTTTCGATGTTTGCGGCAACATGTTCGCGCCCAAAGGGCTTGTCCCGCCCGCGGACCTTGCCGGGGCGCTCCGCAGGGCCATCGTGAACACCGCAAGAGAGCTTCTGGACTCTCCGGCGCCCCATTCGGGCATGGGCGCGCTCGCCTGCTGGAGGGAGGAGCTTCCCCTGTGGCCCGGGTTTCCGGACTGGATCTGGGCGGCGCGGTTCGCCTATCAGATCATCGAGCGCCGGGGCACGGGCGGAGGCGGGTTCCGGCTGATGTACGCGGATTTTCTGGAGGAGGCGGCAAAGGTGTTGCCGGAGGTGGAAGAGGCGGGTCTTCCCGGACTTGCCAGGGAAGCGGGAACCGCCTGGACAGAACTTGCCATGGCGCTGAAAGCTGTGTCGGAGCAGCCGGAGATGGATGTTTCCCTGGTGGCCACGGCCCTGGACGCGGTGATTTTTGCGGAAGGGGAGTGCCACAAACGGGCGCTTGGGATTGCGTGAAACGCGCCTTGCTTAATGCTCCTGAATTTTTTTGCCATTTGTCAAGGACTGTGGTAGCGTCTTAGTTCGTGGAAATAAAGGTTTTTCCGGACGGGCCCAAGCAGGGCCCGGCGGGCGGGAAGCACTAACCGGACCAACGGAGCAAGGATGCTGCACGTGGACTTGGAACTTGACTTGGACAGGGAAGTGGAAGATCTTTTCCAGTATCTGGGAGAGGCCGACGCCCTTGAGGAACCCGCCGAACCCTATACGCCGGGACTGTCGGAAACCCTGTCCGGGGAAGAGAAGCGCGTGGACGCCCTGCGCGTGCTTTTGGTGGATTTCGTGTACGAGTTCGCCCGGTTTGTCTCGGCCTCGCGCCGGGGGGCCAAGGACGAGGTCCGGCTTGCCACCACGCGCCTCCTCGATGTTCTCACCGTGGTGGACGAGCTGCCGGACCACGACAGCCAGATTCTTTTGCGCCACCAGGGACGGGGGCTTGAGGGCGAAGGCGCGGTGAGCGAGCAATATGACTACGTGCTCACGCTCGGCAATATCCGCCTGGATCTCCCGGAGGTGAAAGCCGCCATCCGGCGCCTGGAGTACCACGGCTACCACACGGCCCTGGACTTCCGCAACGCGCTCAAGACCATTGGAGCGGCAGGCATCAACTCCTTCCGGGTGGCCACCAACATCCAGATGCCCGAAGAGCAGGACCGCCTTGAAAAAGCCTTTGCGGTCATGTCCTCCTATCTCCAGGTGGTCTCGGCGCGCGATAAAGTCTCTTTTGGGGACCCGCGCTGGGGCACGGTCCCGGTGGTGCGGGACGACGCCCACGAGCCTTGCCCCAACCTCACCATGCTGGCCGCGGTCAACAATCTCAAGGCCGCCACCGTGCAAAGCCTTGTGGACAAAATCGCCGCGCTCATGAACAAGGCGGAACTGAAAGACCCCCTGGCCCAGTTCCCAAGCCTGTACCACGGGGTTTTCGCCTTTAAGAAAATGCGGGAGCTTTTAAAAAAGACCCCGGTTGAAATCAACAACGCCCGCTGGCTGGTCACCGCCGCCGAGGGTACTGTTCCCTTCCGCATGCAGTCCATCGTTGCCCGCTTTGTGGCCAGCGAGTTCTCCCGCTGGTCCCAGGAACCTTCCAAGCTCATGGACGCGATTTACGTGAACGACCATGGCTACGTGAGCGCCTATCATCTTGCTGACCGGCTGGAGCTCGTCAGCGAGCTCCTCACCCGCGCGGAGGCCAAGGCCGGGCGCGCGCGCGGTCCAGCCCGGGAAAAGCCTGTGCAGTTCTCCAAAATCGCCACGCGGAACATTCTGGACAATCTGTACCAGCGCCTTGAAAGCGTCCATCCGGAAATCCTGCAGGACCTCATTGTGGGCGAGGGCGAGATTTTCGCCCGGGCCACCAAGCAAAGCTCGGTGCGCCGGGTGGTGGACGCGAGAGTCCTTGATTTGGTTTCCTTCTACCGGCAGAGGAGCATCACCAAGAAGAAAATGAAGGCCATGCTCCGCCACGACATCGAGTTCGGCCGCGAAGACTTTGCCAACATCGCCCGGGATTTCCAAATCACCCAGAAGGAGGCCAAAAACATCGTGGAACTCATCCGGGGCTGCTATGACGCGGACGGGCATTTTCTGCGCAAAGCGTTCATGGACAGCATCCCGGAATTCTCCCAGCACGGAAGCAAGGTCTTCGAGTTTTTGTGGCACTACCTCAAGGAGCACATGGACCGGCAGGACCGCGTGGCGCTGTTGAACGCCCTGCAGGTGCTCATTGACCAGATGCGCCAGCACCCCCAGGCCATCCGGGTGCTTTTGGACGATTTCCTGCATGACCCCGAGGATGTCCAGTTCTCGGACAGAAACTCCCTCATGCTCATCAACGTGCTTCTGCGGAAATTCAACAAGGAGATCAACAAGGACATCCACATGACCCCGGCGGAGGTGCTCAAGGTCAAGCTGGGACTGGACGAGCACGCGGTGCGCTTTACCAAGGAATACATCGAGCAGGAAAAGGAGAAATTCCTGCGCAAGGTGCGCACTATTCACAAAAAACTCATGGACTCCCTGGACGCGGTGGACGACACAGGCCACATGCCGGTGCGCTATTTGTTCACCCTGGAATGGGAGGCCTACATTCTCCTTGCGCTGGTGGGCGGCATGACAGGTCTTGTGGTGGTCATCAGCGCGCTTAGGGAATATTGCAACCCCGAATCCCCCATCTACAAGCTTACCAAGAGCCAGAACGCCCTGGTGTGGCTGCTTCCTATCATTCAGGTGCTCATACGCGGGCTGGCGCGCCTGGGCGACTCCAATGACGCCATGCTGGTGCGGGGGCTGAAATCCAGGGAGACCGCGTTCAAGGCGCTGCGGAAAGACCCGCAGTACTGGGAGCAGGTGCAGCGGGTGATGAACCTGGCGGACGAGACGCTCATCGCCCTGAGCGCCCGGGAGGTTGATATAGAGTAGCAGGGGCCGGGAGGAAACACCCTGTGAAATCCGTTTCAACCCCTCTCGGTGAGGCTGAAAATCCTTGCAAAACCTCCTGCAATTCTGGTAGGGATACCTGAGAATCCCTTTTGCGCAGGTGTCCCGCGGCCGCCGCGGACCATCCGCCGCGGCCGCGCCAGACATAGGAGGCCCGTCCATGAACGCCCCGCCCCGCGCGGTGATGAAGGGCTGCCTTGATTTCGTCTGCCTGCCCGAAATCCTCCGTTTTCTGGGCGCCAACAGATGCACGGGCATTCTTCGGGTGCGCCGGGAGGAGGGCCGGGAGACGGGCCTTGTGGGTCTTTCCGGCGGGGAGCTTTTAAACGCAACCCTGGACGGCAAGAGCGGCATGGACGCCCTGATGGCCATGTTTCTCTGGGAAGCCGGGGAGTACGAGTTTTTTGAAAAACCCGCTTCCAGCCGCAAGGTTATCCGGGAAAGCACCGGGGAGGCCGTGAGCCGGGGACTCCGCCTGTTGGAGTCCCGGGGCCGCGCCGCGCACGGGAAAACAGGCCCGGGCGGCGAGAGCGCGCCGGAGCATCCCGGCGTCTATCTCATCAAAGGACCCGCCGCCAATTACTCCTACGTTGTGGACGAGCAGGATTTCCGGGACGGCCAGGCCATTGTCGAGCAGGGCAGCCGGGGAAGCTGGGTGAGCGTCATCCTCGACGGCTACGCCGACATCGTCCGGGAAACCACCCAGGGCCCCTTCACCATCTGCCGCATCGGCCCGGGCGCGCTCATAGGCGACCTCAACATCGTGCTCAACCGGGAAAACGTCCGGGGAGCCACGGTGCGCGCCGTGGGGGAGGTCACCATCGGGCTTTTGGACCTTGCCCGGACCTACACCGAGTTTTCAAAAACCTCCGCCGGACTCCGCGCCCTTTTCGCAAGCCTCAACCGACGCTGGGGACAGGTCAGCCAGTGCCTTGTGGAAACCCATCTCGGGGAGAACCGTTTCAGCAAGGCGGTGGAGGAGAGGACCTCGGAATTTTCGTTCAACGGCCAGCCGGGCCGGGCGTTTCTCATTTCCGCGGGTTCCGCTGTCCTTCTCCAGCAGACGGAGCACGGGGCCGTGCCTTTGGGCGTGCTGGGCGAGGGGGATTTTTTAGGGGATGTGCCGTTCATGCCGGTGGGACACGAACCCCATCACGCCGCGGTCCGGGTGGGAGGACGCTTCGAGGTCGCCCCGCTGGACACGGCCCCGTTGGAAAAGGAATACGAGGAATCCAGCGCCATAGTCCGGAGCATCACTGAATACATCTCCACCTGCGTGAGCGCCACGACCCAGATACTCAAGGATTTGCACCGGCGGCGTTCCGGTTCCGGGCGCTCCGTGTGAGGGAAATATCCATGCTTCCGCCCGAAAAACTCCTGGCGCAAGCCCGCCTGCGTCCCGGAAGCATCATCCATCTTGCGTCTTGCGGAAAAACAAAGGTATAATAACGTCCATGGGTAGCGTCCGCAGGCTTTTGGGGAAAAGCCGCGGACGGAACAGAGGGGGCAGGCCCGGCGAGGGCGACCGCGCCTTCCCGCAAACAAAAGGCGATGCCGCCGGTGTGCGGCCCGCCTGAACCTTTTGTTGATTCCAGCCTGAAATACGCCGGCAAACGGACGGGGCCGCCCCCTGAACGGAGAACCCATGAGCCAGGAGCGCGCCGGGACAAAGCCCAGGGAGCAGACGTTTGATTTCAAGCTGGTCTCCGACATCCTCATGCAGCTCAATATCACGCGCAAAAACACCAAAATGTACCCCAAGGGACATCCCCGGCTCGAGGCCTCTTTTCAGCGCGTCATGGGACTTTTGAATGAGCACTTCAACTATTCCGACAGCCTTGCCCTTGTCATCACCGGCGACAGCCTCATGCTGGGAGAGTTCGAGCTTCCCAAAAACAACCCCGTATTCCGGGAGCTCGCCTCCGCGCTTCATGAAAAGTCCATTTATTCTTTCACCATAAGACGCGGTGTCACTTCGGGCGAGCTTCAGTCCATGAACCGCGTCCTCATGGACGATCCCGCCTTTGCCATGCCTGGCGCGCCCATCGCCAAGCGGCTCGCGGCCCGCGGCGTGACCCACGTCGAGGCAGGCACCCTGGAGTGGCGGGAGGACGATTTCACCTCCGAATCCGTGGTGGAGCTTGGGGAGCCTGGCTCCGGGACCGGAGCGGCGGGAGGCTCCTGGGAAACTTTTGTGCGCAATCTGTTGTCCAAGGACGCCGAGGATGTGTTCACCGGCCCGGATGATGGAATCGAACTCACCAACGTGGACCCCAAGGCGCTTGCGGAATTCATCCACAAGCTCCAGCACAAACAGAATCTGGATCTTTCCTATGACAAGGCGGTTGCGGGTTACGTCAGCGAAATGTCGGGCAAAGAGGCGGGCCTCCAGAGGGTCAAGGACACCGAGGTGCGCGCCAGTTTTGTCAATCTCATCCACGGCCTGCATGCCGGGATCAGGAGCGAACTCTTGGATAAGAACCTTAAATTTTCGAAACGCTCTCCAGATGTCTCCCTGGACCTTCTCGACACGCCCAGGGGGAAAACCGTGTTCCGTGTGCTTGAAAAGCTCAACGCCGCGGAAAGGGAAATAGACCCGATTATCCTGGAGCTTGTGGACAGGCTCGCGGAATACCAGGAGGCCAAAGGGGACGCGCCCGCGCCTTCCCTGGAGGCCCAGGACACCGCGGAATTCGAGCGCGATGTCACCGCGTTTCTTTCCTCCGGAAACTTCCGGGCAAGCGCCGATCCCCGGCAGCGTCTGTTCCTCGCCCAGGCGGCCCAGGCGGACATTTTGGCGGAGAGGCGCCGGGAACTCGTGACCCAAAATGCCCAGGCCCTTGTCGAGGAAGTGGAGCCGGTCATCATCGCGAGCCATTACGCCTGGTGCCTCATGGATTTGCTGGAGCGCGCGGCGGACAAAAAATCCGCCGAGGCCTACGCCCAGTCCCTGGCCGCGCTTGTGACGAAGCACGCCATGTCCGGCGGGTGGGATCTGGCGCTCGACATCTGGCGCGAGCTGGGAAACATCATGGCCGCGACCCGTGCCGTCCACGTGGCGGAGTGCTGCGACAAGGTTAAAAACCAGTTCTGGCAGCCTGACAACATCTCCCTCATCTCCCAGGCCATTTTGGATTACGGCGTGGACAAGGTGGGAGACCTCGTGGAAATCCTCAAAATCCCGGGCGCGCGTTTCGCCGGACAAATCGTCCAGACCCTGGCCCTGACCGAGAACCCGGCGGTGCGCCGCGTGCTTTTGGGACTGGTCAAGGACATGGCCGTGCATACACGGCCCTACATCCTTGGATTGCTGCGGGATGAAACCTGGCAGGTGGCGCGCAACATGCTCATGGCCGTCCAGGTTATCGAGGAATCCTCCTCCACGGAAACCGTTCTGGAGCTTCTTGGCCGCCCGGAGCCGGAGCTTCGCCTGGAAGCGCTCAAAACCCTTCTTGTGCTGGGCCATTCCAAATCCCAGGAGCTTCTCGTCCGCCACATGGACGACCCGGATCTCGTGGCGGCCACCGGGGCCATTGAGCTGGCAGGCTATTATCCGGTTTCGGACGTTATCGTGGCTCTTGTGAAAATCGTCAAGGGACGAAACTGGACAAACCCGGAGCGCGAATTCAAACGCCAGAAAAAGGCCGTGGAGTCCCTGGCCCAAATACAGTCGGAGTACGCCCTCATGGAGATGCTGGACCTTGTGGGCGAAAAGCGGCTTATCGGGTCCAAGGGGTTTCTGGATCTCAAGGTGGAGATTTTCCGCTCCCTCATCTCCTATGATTCCCCGCTCATTGACAAATTCATCGAAGCGGGAAAAAAGACCAAGGATCCGCGCATTGGCAACATCTGCCAGGCCCTTGAAAGCAAACGGCGAAAGCGTAAAGAGAAATGAACCCCAAGGATGGCAAACCCGGAGCGCCGGTAACGGACGAGGAAGGCAGGCTGGTTCCGGAGACCCTTGAAGAGGCCATCAGCTATCTTGCCGCAAGCCTCATGGCCGCTCTCCGAAACGCCCTGGTGTACAATCCCCGGCACAGCCAGTTTCTTTCCTCGGTGGCGTCCGCTGTCAAACGGATAGGCCAGGCCCATGTTTTTACCAAAGATCTGGCCTTGATCTGCATGGAAAAGGAGCTGATTATCCAGGAAAAACCCATGAACAAGGCCGGCGTGCATTTTCAGAAGCTGGCGGAGTTCATGGACTCCCTGGGACTGCAAAAGCTCGTTTTCCTGCCGGGCCTTACAGAGGAGGAGCTTACAAGCTTTGTCCTCAACCTGGTGGGCCTTTCCGGGGACGGCCAGGAGCAGGGAAAGCGGAGGATCGTCGCCAGCGGCCACATCCGGTTTGGCCACATCAAGGCGGGCAAGGAGCGCGCGCCCAAGCTGTCCCACCACGCCATCGTCAACCTGCTTGCCTCGGGGCTTGCCTCGGAAAAGGAGATAGAGAAACTGCGCGCCAGCCGCCGGGACACATCCGGCGACAAGCTGACCAAAATTGACACGGAGCTGTTGGCCCGGGCGCAGAAAGTCGTTTCCGCCGCCACGTCGGCCAGCATCGCCGACCAGGCCTCGGCGCGGGAATCCGTGCTCAATTTCATCCACTATCTCAACAGGCAGGCCCCTGTTGTCTCCGCCCTCACACCCCTCAAGCGGCACGACCCCATCAGCTACAAACACTCCATCACCGTGGCGCTTCTGTGCGCGGCCCAGGCCCAGGCCCTTGGAATACCCGGGGAGTTTTTGTATGACATCACCGTGGCCGGGCTTCTGCACGATGTGGGCAAACTCGCCGTGCCTGTTGAGATTCTCAACAAAGAGGGGGAACTGGACAAGTCTGAAAAGCAGATACTTGTCACCCATCCGGCCAAGGGCGCCCAGATGCTGGCGCAAAGGGGGGACATTCCCACGGTGGCCATTGCCGCCGCGTATGAGCACCACATACCCTACAACGGCGAGGGGGGATACCCGCCCAGGCGGCGCTGCAAGACGCCCCACGCGGTGAGCCAGCTAGTGGGGCTTGCGGATTTTTATGATGCCCTCAGGACCGACAAGCCGTACCGGAAGGCGAAAAGCCTTGAGGCCACCATGGAGCTTATCAAGAAGCAGGCGGGAGTCCGGTTTCATCCCCAGCTTACATTGAATTTTTTGCGGGTGCTCCAGGCCATGGATTCGAGTCTTTCGACCCAGGCGGTTTAGAGGTTGGGGGTTAGGCTTTAGGGGTTGGTACCAGTCCGTTATATGGGTAATGAGGAGGCACAGGCTGTTCCGCTCCGAAGGAGCGAGGCCAGGGGATTAGGCCGGCGAAAGCGCCGCCCCGAAGGGGCGGGAACCTGCGACATATCTGTCGGAGTAGTACTAAACGCGGCAGGCCATTGGCTCAAGGTATGGCCAGGCTAAATTACCAAAGCAGAAGGCGCCCTGGGGTTGAAACCCATAGGCGCTAACTTATATGAACATTCTTGCTTAAAGATATAGGAGGATATTGTCGGGTGAACCTGCGCTTCGCGCAGAACCACCCGACCTACATCATAATTTTACGAGTGGGTTACACGTAGGTTGGGTGGTTCCGCGCGC
>JAGVGH010000043.1 GCA_020057225.1 Desulfobacterales bacterium
CAGCCTGAAAATCCCTCCGCGTCCGGATCAGGCCCGAAAAAAACGGTTTTTTGAGTCATCGGGACGGGTGCGTCGAAAAAAGTTCACGGATTCAGGGAAGAAAGAAACGGCCGGACCGGATTTCCAATAACCCTACAACGCAGGATACCCCCTCTTGGCGCAATATATTGAGGTTGATTAAAATTTTAACCTCTATAAATTGTGCATAAATAACAAGGTTGTGTTGTAGGGATAATAGTCTCCGGACATCCTCTTCCTTCTGGGTCCCCTTTACCCAAGTTCAGCGGCAACCACCTCACGCGAACTGAAACACCGGAGCCTCGATAGTCCTGACGGGCGGTGTGCCGCCCTGCACCAGCATGTGGATGCGCTCCACGGTTTCAGGCGCGAAAAACTCTTCTCCTGTCTCCTCGCGCACACGGGCGGGAACCCCCTCGATAATGTAAAACCTGCCGCCCAGGGCCAGTGTGTACGTGACGGTGGTCTCCCGCATGGTCTCTTTCATTCGCCTTGCTCCCCGCGCCCGCGTCTTCTTCGGTGGTCAATCCACACTGCGGAATTAGGTTCGTAGAGAGTTATTACCTTGACCGTTCCTTGGCCGGGATAGCTCATCACGGCATGCAAGGATCTTCCCGCCGCAGTAAAACCCGACACAAGGCAGGCCGGGCCGTATTTGTCATCAGGATAGTCCTCAATAAGTTCGCACTTCCCCAGCAGAGCCTCCTCAAATTCGGCAATCGTGATGGCGCGCAGAATGCTTTGGTCCACCGCGTGCCGCGAAAATTCATAGCGCCGTTCGCGGATTTTTTCCTGTATTCCTTCAACAATCCTGGACATAATGTACACCCGGAAAAGTGTCCGCGCAAGCCGCTCTCATGATTTTAGATATTCCCGCGCGCCTTGCTCCCCCCTACATGTTCCTCCTGTACTGCCCGCCCACCTCGAACAGGGCCCGGCTTATCTGCCCCAGACTGCACACCCGCGCCGTGTCCATCAGCTCCGCGAAGATGTTTCCGCCTGCAAGCGCCACATCCTGAAGCTTTTTCAAAGCCAGCGCCGCGGCCTCCCGGTTCTTCTCCTGGAACTCCCCAAGCCGCCGCACCTGCCCCGCCTTCTCCTCCTCCGTAGCCCTGGCCAGCTCGATCTCCGGAAACGCGTTGAAACCCCGCGCCTCCTCGTCCATAAACGTGTTCACCCCGATTATCGGCAATTCCCCGCTGTGTTTGCGCATCTCATAAACCATGCTCTCGTCTTGAATCTTTCCCCTCTGATACCCCATCTCCATGGCGCCCAGGACGCCGCCCCGGGTGGTGATGCGGTCAAATTCCGCAAGCACCGCCTCCTCCACCAAATCCGTCAGTTCCCGCACAATGTGCGCGCCCTGCAGGGGGTTCTCGTTTTTCGCAAGTCCCCACTCCCGGTTGATGATAAGCTGAATGGCCAGGGCCCGCCGTACTGATTCCCGCGTGGGCGTGGTGATGGCCTCGTCGTAGGCGTTGGTGTGCAGGCTGTTGCAGTTGTCGTAAATGGCGCACAGGGCCTGGAGCGTTGTCCGGATGTCGTTGAACTGGATATCCATGGAATGCAGGGAGCGGCCGCTGGTCTGGATGTGATACTTGAGCATCTGGCTCCTGGCGCCGGCCCCGTATTTGTCCCGGAGCGCCACAGCCCATATCCGCCGCGCCACACGGCCTATCACCGTGTATTCCGGGTCCATGCCGTTCGAGAAAAAGAATGAAAAGTTGGGGGCGAACGCGTCCACGGACATTCCCCGGGAGAGGTAGTATTCCAGATAGGTGAACCCGTTGGCCAGGGTAAAGGCAAGCTGGCTGATGGGATTGGCGCCGGCCTCGGCGATGTGGTAGCCGGAGACCGACACGGAATAAAAGTTCCGCACGTTGTTTTGCACGAAAAACTCCTGGATGTCCCCCATGATTTTGAGGGCGAACTCGGTGCCGAAGATGCAGGTGTTCTGCCCCTGGTCCTCCTTTAAAATGTCCGCCTGAACGGTTCCCCGCACGTTTTCCAGGGCGTGCGCTTTGATTTTGGCCGTCTCGTCCGGGTTCGGCTCCCGTCCGGTCTCCGCGCGGAACCTGTCAGCCTGCTGGTCAATGGCGGTGTTGAAAAACATGGCCAGCATGGCGGGCGCGGGCCCGTTGATGGTCATGGAAACGCTGGTGTTGGGCGCGCACAGGTCAAAGCCCGAATACAGGGTTTTCACGTCCTCGATAGTGCATACCGACACTCCGGAGGTGCCCACTTTGCCGTAAATATCGGGCCGCTCCTCCGGATCCCTGCCGTAGAGGGTCACGGAGTCAAAAGCCGTGGAAAGCCGTTTGGCCTCGTAGGCGCCGGAAAGAAGGCGGAACCTGCGGTTGGTGCGGGCGGGGTCGCCCTCGCCGGCGAACATGCGGGTGGGGTCCTCGCCCACGCGCTTGAAGGGAAACACTCCCGCAGTGTAAGGGAAATACCCGGGAAGGTTTTCCTCCCTAAGCCAGGTATAGGTCTCACCAGGGTCCTCGAACCTGGGAAGGGCCACCTTGGGGATTTTCTTCCCGCACAGGGATTCCACCGTAAGAGGCGCGCGGAATTCCTTGCCGCGCACGCGGTAAACAAACTCGTCGCCGGAGTACGCTTCCCGGCACTTGCCCCACTGGTCCAAAAGCTCACGGGTCTCGATGGAAAGAAGCTGCTCCGCCTGCCGTGCCTCGGCGCGCAGGCGCTCTACCAGCGCGCGGGTATCCTCGCTGTTTTCACCGGCCTTGGCAAAAGCACGGGCCGTCTCTTTCAAATGCCAAGCCTTGCGGACCCCTGCGGCCTCTTCCCGGGTTTTTTTATGGTAACCCCGGACGGTCTCGGCGATTTCCGACAGGTAGCGGGTGCGCTGGGGGGGGATGATGACGTTTTTCGCGGTCGAGACTTTTTCCTGTGGCCGGGGGATGGAGGAGGCAAGGCGGACCCCGGTTTTCTCCGCGACCATGTCCAGCAACCCGTGGTACAGGGCAGTCACCCCGTCGTCGTTGAACGAGGACGCAGTGGTGCCATAGACGGGCATGTCTTCGGCGTTCTTGCTCCAGGCGTTCTTGTTTCTCTGCACCTGCTTGCGCACCAGGCGCACGGCGTCCCGGCCTCCGCTCTTCTCATACTTGTTCACCACCACGAGGTCCGCGTAATCAAGCATGTCAATCTTCTCGAGCTGGGTAGCGGCGCCGAACTCGCCGGTCATGACATAGAGGGAGAGGTCCACGCAATCCACGATGGCGGTGTCGCCCTGGCCGATGCCCGCGGTCTCCGCGAGAATGAGGTCGTAGCCCGCGGCCTTGAGCACTTCGATGGCGCCGGTGATGGCGTTGGAAAGCTCGGTGCGGGAGGCGCGGGTCGCCAGCGAGCGCATGAGGCAGCGCGGATTGTCAATGGCGTTCATCCGCAGCCTGTCGCCCAGAAGGGCGCCGCCGGATTTTCTCCGGGAAGGGTCGGAGCACACCGCGGCGATCCGGAGGTCCGGGAAGTCGCGGAGGAAACGCTGGATGATCTCGTCCATGAGGGAGCTTTTTCCCGCGCCGCCGGTGCCGGTGAAACCCACCGCGGGGATTTTTTTCGCCGCCGCTTTAACCCGGAGAGCATCCCGGATTTTTTTCACCTCTTCCGCGTCCCGGGATTCGGCGCTTTCCACAAAGGTGATGAGCCGGGACACCAGGGGTTTGTTTTCAGCGTTGAGCGCTTCCGGACTAAGGTCCATGCCCGCGATGGGGTCAAAGTCCATGGCCTCCATCATGTGGTTGATGATGCCCTGCAGGCCCATGCGGGCGCCGTCCTCCGGGGAGTAGATTTTGGTCACTCCGTAGGCTTCGAGTTCCCGTATTTCCTGGGGAATGATGACGCCGCCGCCGCCGCCGAAGATTTTGACATGGCCGCAGCCGTTTTCCCGCAACAGGTCCGCCATGTACTTGAAGAACTCCATGTGGCCGCCCTGGTAGCTGGAAAAGGCGATGCCCTGGGCGTCCTCTTCGATGGCCGCGGTGACGATCTGGCTTACGGCGCGGTTGTGCCCGAGGTGGATGACCTCTGCGCCCGAGGTGTGGAGGATGCGGCGGATGATGTTGATGGAGGCGTCGTGTCCGTCAAAAAGGGAGGTGGCGGTGACGACGCGGACAGGATGTTTGGGCTTGTAGGTTTCGGCCTCGCTCATGGTCATTGCCCCCTTTTTACGGACGCGCGTCCGGCGGCTCCGGCGTAACTGGCCAGGATGAGCGCCGTCTGGCGTTTGGTGTATTCCTCGATGGTAAACCGGCGCGAGAGGTGCCAGCGGCGGAAGGCCCACATGTGTCCCCAGACGGTGATGTCGTGGGCCGCGAGTTCGATTTCCTCCCTGGGGAGGGAGGGAAGCTGGCCCTCGTCCATGAGGGTGGAGAGGGCGTTGACGAAGAGGGAGGTCACGCGGAGCTCGTTTTCGAAGACTTTTTTGCGCCACGCGGACGGGAGGGACTTGGCCTCCTGGTAGATGAGGAGGATGGCGTCGGACATGCGGTGGCAGACGAGGAAGTATTCGCGGATCATTTCCGCGAGGACCTCTTTGGCGCTGGAGGCGCGTGCGATGGCCTCGGCGACGTGGTGTTCCATTTCGGCGTGGATGGCGTCGCAGACGAGGTAGAGGATGTCTTCTTTGGATGCGACGTATTCGTAGAGGGAGCCGATGGAGATATTGGCGGCGCGTGCGATTTCGCGGGTGGTGGTTTTGTGGAAGCCTTTTTGGACAAAGAGAAGGACAGCGGCGTCAATGATTTGGCGGCGGCGCTGTGCGACGAGACCTGGGTCTTTGACCTGGGTGAACACGGAGGGTGTTCCGTGTTGCGGGTGTTGTTGGGGAGGGGCTGGCATGGGGTGTGTCCTCCGGCTGTATTGAACGAGCGCTCAGTCAGATGTACCACCCGCCCACCCCCTTGTCAACCCCAAAATACACCCCGCCTCCTCTTCAGCTTACAACCCTTTACCATCCTCCTCATAAGGAGACAAACATAAAAATTATTAAAAAACAAAATCTTATGAGGTAATTGCAAAATAGGGATACCGTTTCCGCCTGTAGCGGAACTTGCGCCTGTGCGTCATTCCCGCGCAGGCGGGAATCCAGATGTCGGTCGGGTGGTTCTGCGCGAAGCGCAGGTTCACCCGACAATATCCTCAGATATTTGAGGCAATTGTAAAATAAAGCGTAGGTTGGGTGGTTCCGTGCCGCGAGGCCCGGGTTCACCCAACATTTCTAAATGATTCATATCGGGCATAACCAGCCAACCTACGTTA
>JAGVGH010000145.1 GCA_020057225.1 Desulfobacterales bacterium
CAGTGCGGCAAGGTTTTTCCGCCAGCCTGGGGTTTCAACCCCAGGGTTGAGAATACTATGTAAAAAGACCTTTTTTTGATAATTTTATGAAACCGGGCCGTTTTCCGTTTAGCAGCCGCGGTGCGGCAAGGTTTTTCCGCCAGCCTGGGGTTTCAACCCCAGGGCGCGGAGGGCCGTGTCCCTGATTTTCCAGTCCGGGACACGGCCTCCCGCTCTGCGCGCCCGTTAGGCCAATATTCGAAGAGCGTCCTCAACCCCCGCGTTCTCATGCACAATGGAGGATATGGCCTGAACCATCTTGGCCGGATTCTTGTGCTGGAACACGTTCCGTCCGATGGAGGCGCCCGCCGCGCCCGCGTTCATGGCTCCCTTGACCATTTCGAGAATATCCCTGTCCGAGTCCATCTTGGGTCCGCCCGCGATGACAACAGGGATGCCGCAGCCCGCTATGACATCGCGGAAGGTGTCTTCGGAACCGGTGTAGGAGACCTTCACGATATCCGCGCCCATCTCGTGTCCCAGGCGCGCCGCGTGCTTGATGTATTTGACATCATACTCGTCCCTGATTTTATCGCCCCGGGGATAGACCATGGCCAAAAGGGGCATTCCCCAGCCGCTGGCCTCATAGACCACACGGCCGAAATCCCGGAGCATGGCGCCTTCGTCGCCGTTGCCGATGTTGACGTGGATGGAGATGGCGTCGGCCCCCAGCTTGATGGCCTCCTCGACGGAGCAGACAAGGCTTTTGGCGTTGGGATGGGGGGAAAGGCTGGTGGAGGCGGAAAGGTGGATGATGAGGCCGATGTCGCGTCCTCCCCGGCGGTGTCCCGCCATGACAAGGCCTTTGTGCTCGACCACGGCGTTGGCTCCGCCCTCGGCCACGGCGCTTACGGCCTCTTTCATGTCAATGAGACCGTCAATGGGCCCCAGGGAGATGCCGTGGTCCATGGGCACGATAACGGTTTTCCGGGTGTTGCGGTTGATGATGCGTTCCAGCCTGATTTGCTTGCCAATCATCGTCATTAGTAGTCCTCCCGGTGTGTCTTCGTGTGTGTTTTTTCCTTTGAAAAAGGAAAAGGGCCGAAGCGGATTTTTTTCCGCCGCGGCCCTTTTTGAAAACAGAAAAGCCGTGGCGACCTTTGGTCCGCCACGGCTTTTCGCGCTTATTTCGGGTTTATGTCATCCTCGCGCGCCCCGCGGCAGACCGGTGCTAAAATAATAAAAGTAATAAAACCGGTAGCCGAGGGTTGTGGTTTGCACGGTGATGATGGCCTTTCAAGGGTTGAGAATGAGAACGCCTAACTGAGATTCCTCCTTGTAAAACAGACCCGAACCCGCTGTCAAGAAGTTTTTCGCGGGTAACGAACCTAAACCGGCGGAGCCGGAGAATTTAGGAGTCAAGAGTTAGAACTGATAGTAAAATATCATATTTTGTTGTCTTTTTTCGTTAGAAAACGGGGCTTTTTCCCTCATAACGGCCGCGTAGCAACAAGGCTTTTAAGCTATCCTGGGGTTTCAACCCCAGAACCATGGCCCAGAGGGAACCCAGGATAGGAAGTCCCCTTTGCCTTTATTTCTCCGAATATTTTTCCAGCATCCTGGCCAGCGGGGTTAACAGCTCCATGGGCAAAGGCAAAATGGTCGTCGTGTTCTGCCCCGTGCCGATCTCCTGCATGGTCTGCAGATACCTCAACTGCAAGGCCACCGGGCGCTTCCCGATAATCTCCGCCGCCTCCGAAAGCCTTGCCGCGGCTTGGAACTCGCCCTCCGCGTTGATGACCTTGGCCCGCCGCTCCCGCTCCGCCTCGGCCTGCCGCGCCATGGCCCGCTGCATTTCCGCGGGAAGGTCAATGTGCTTGAGCTCGACACTCGTCACCTTGATGCCCCAGGGATCCGTCTGGGTGTCAATCACCTCCTGGAGCCTATCATTCAGCTTGTCCCGCTCGCTCAACAGCTCGTCCAGGTCCGCCTGGCCGCACACGGAGCGGATGCTGGTCTGGGCAAGCTGGCTCATGGCGAAATAGTAGTTCTCCACCTCGACCACGGCCTTGACCGGGTCCACCACGCGGAAATACAGGACAGCGTTCACCTTGACCGACACATTGTCACGGGTGATCACATCCTGGGGGTCCACATCCACCACCACAAGACGCAGACTGATTTTGACCATGCGGTCCACATAGGGAATCAGAAAAATGATGCCCGGTCCCTTGGAGCCGATGACCCTGCCAAGGCGGAAAATCACACCGCGCTCATACTCGTTCAGGATTTTGATCATGGCCCACAGCATAATGAGCCCCATCACGGCCAACGCAATGATTCCCTGCATGGTATCCTCCTCATTTTGAATTTCAGGTTCAGGACTCTGAAAACAGGACCTGTGAATCCTTCTTTCCCTCTCTCGGCTCAGACCCCCTGATCCGCGTCGGTTTTTTTGCTCAGGCGCTGCACCAGGGTTGTGGCGAAATTTTTGAAGAAGAGAAGCTGTATGCCTTTGGGCGCTTTGTCGAGAAGGGTCGCGCTGATGCGCATGAGCATGCAGTCGGTTTCCGCCACAACCGAGGCGATGCGGGCCTGTCCCGCTATGTAGGCCATTTCGCCAAAGACCTCCCCGGCGCGGACCGCGGCGATACAACGCCCACCTTTACAGATGCTGGCCTTTCCGCCAAGCAACACATAAAAGGTGTCGTCAATTTCCCCCTCGGTGAGAATGATCTGCCCCTTTTCAGCCTTGAGGATGGTCCCGACGGCCACGAGATGGCGCACCTGGTCCTGGGTGAAATTGCGGAAAAACGAGACGCTGTGTACAAAGTCCACGATGGTTTCAATTTTTTCAGGCGCTTGGTCCATGAGCACGCGAAGCACCATTCGCAGATCACAGGCCATTTCCTGACAGGTCTGGTAGCGTTTTCCCGGATCCTTTTGAAACGCGCGGCCGAGGATGCCCTGCAAAAGCCTGGGAAGGCCGGGCCGCAGGTTTTCAATAGGCTCCGGGTCCTCGTTGGTGACCTTGTAGATAATGGAGTATTCGTTTTCCCCGGGAAACGCGGGATGCCCGCACAACAGCTCGTAAAGCACGCAGCCCACGGAAAAGATGTCGCAGTTGGCCGCAAGGGTCTCGTCCTTGATCTGTTCCGGCGACATGTAGCCCGGCGTCCCCCACATCCCCGCCTCGGAGGTCTGGCCTGTCATCTGGGCAATGCCAAAGTCCGCGATTTTTGCCGCGCCGCTTTTGTCCAGCATGATGTTGGTGGGCTTGATGTCCCGGTGGATGACGTTTTGCTGGTGGGCATAGTCAAGGCCCTGACAGGTGGTGAACACGGTTTCAAGGCACTGCTTCAAGGTCATGAGATTGTTTTTGTTGCAAAACCCCTCGAGGGTCGGCCCTTCCACGTACTCCATGGTGAGGTAGCAGAAGTCCTTGTATTCGCCAACGTCATGGACAGCCACGATATTGGGGTGGTTGAGCCTTCCGGCGCTCTGGGCCTCGACGAAAAACCGCTCGCGCCCCCGGTTTGAGTCGGGCTTTGCGATTTTGACGGCCACATTGCGTTTGATATAGGGGTCCCGTGCGAGATAGACGACCCCCGACGCGCCCTGGCCCAGTTTCTTAACAATTTCATAGCGTCCCACGCGTTTGATTTCCGCAAGTCCGGCGAGAAACGCGGCGTCCACCTTGTTTTTTTTGAATGTTGGCCGTGCCATGCGCCTCAAGTTCCGGTCGGCAGGGGTGTGATGGACGCGCCCTCGGACAAGGGGCGTTGGGTTATGGAATCACAGGATACGGGGCCGGGATTTCTTCCGGCGGCGCGGGAGAGACCGGCACAAGGGTAGTTACCCGTCCGAGGCGCGCGGCGGCCGCGAGGTCTCCCCGGCGGAGGGCAAGACGGACTTCATCTATGAGAAGAGCGTCTTGTACTGTTGGATAGGGACCCCGCCCTTCTCCGTCTTCCGGCAGTTGGACCTGAACTTCGGCGACATAATCCCCCTCGCGCACGAGTTTATGACGGAATCCTGTCTCTATATGTCCCGGTCCTCTGTTTTTTCATCCGTGGCGGACAATGTACCAGACGGTGCCGACCGGAGCAAGGGGAGACGGGCGTTTGGAGCACACTTCCTCTCTTTTTCCCTTCCGCCCGGCGTATCCGGCCATACCCGCTTAAAAAATGGCGCCCTATTCCTTTTTATGAGGTATCGCTCACAATTTTCTTTGACTTTCTCTATAGGCCCGGATTAAAAACTTCGTTTGGTTGTTCCAAACTGACACCCCGAACTCCAAAAGGCCGGTTGACCCATGAAACTCTGGAGGGTTCCCCTGGACGCGGGACACGTCAAGGTCACGCGCGGCATTGTCCATGTCATCGAGGACAGGTGCAAGGGCTGCGGGTACTGCATCGAATACTGTCCCACGCACATACTCGGTTTCTCCAAACATTACAACAAGAAGGGCTATCATCCGCCCCAAATCCTAAACCCGGACGGATGCGTCCACTGCCGGTACTGTGAAATCATCTGCCCGGAGTTCGCCATCTACTCCGTCGAGGCCCCCAAGCCCGACACACAGCCGGAGGAATAACCCTCACCCTCTTTAAGGAGCATTCCCCATGGAACCGGCCGTGCTCACCGGCACCCACTACATGACAGGCGACGAGGCCTGCGCCGAAGGCGCCCTGGCTGCGGGCTGCCTCTTCTTTGGAGGGTATCCCATCACCCCGGCCACCGAGGTCGCCGAACGCATGGCGGAGCGTCTGCCCGGCGTGGGCGGAGTCTTCATCCAGATGGAGGATGAAATCGCCGCCATGGCCAGCATCGCGGGCGCCTCCTGCGCCGGGGTCAAGAGCATGACCTCCACCTCCGGCCCGGGCTTTTCCCTCATGATGGAAAACCTGGGGCTCGCCATTGTCACCGAGACCCCCTGCGTGGTGGTCAATGTCCAGCGGGCCGGCCCTTCCACCGGCCTTCCCACCCAGGGCGCCCAGGGCGACATGTACCAGGCCCGCTGGGGCTCCCACGGGCATTATGAAATCATCGCCCTTGCCCCGGCGTCGGCCCAGGACATTTTTTACCAGACCATCCGGGCCTTTAACCTCTCGGAAAAATACAGAACCCCGGTTCTGGTCATGACCGATGAGGTCATAGGCCACATGTCCGAGCGGGTTGTCATTCCCAGGGCGGAGGAAATAACGGTTTTCAACCGGCCCAGGGCCAAGGGGAGAAAAGACAGGTTCAAGCCCTTTGAACCCGGGCCTCTGGGCGTGCCCCCCATGGCCATTGCCGGGGAAGGCTACAACATCCACGTCACCGGACTGACCCATGACGAACGGGGATACCCGGTCATGTCCGTGGACTGTCAGCGGGAGATGATGGCCCGGCTCATCGGGAAAATTCAAAACAACCTGGACGACATCATCGAGGTGGAAGGCTATCTTCTGGACGACGCGGAGATTGTCTTGATCTCCTACGGGGTTTCCGCCCGCACCAGCCGTGCCGCCGCGGACGAGGCCCGGGAAATGGGCTGCAAAGTCGGCTTTCTCCGCCTTGCCACTGTCTGGCCTTTCCCGGAAAAACACATCCGGGAGCTTGCCCAAAGAGTCAAAGGCTTCATCACCGTTGAAATCAACTTCGGCCAAATCCACCGGGAAGTCGAGCGCGCGGTCCAGGGCAAGGCCCCCTGTTTTCTTGCGGGACACTGCGGCGGCACGGTCATTTCCCCGGACGCGGTTCTGGATATTATCAGGCGGGAATTTTAGGCCCTGAACGGAGCATGGCCATGGAGAGCGCAAAAAAAGGGAAGACCCAATCGAAACAGCCGCCGCGGCACCCCCTGGACGACTGGCTCCGGACCGACCGCATGCCCCACATCTGGTGCCCGGGCTGCGGCATCGGCACCGCATTCTCGGCCTGCCTCTCGGCCATGGCGGCCACAGGGCTTCCCAAGGAAAACTTCGTCATGGTCTCGGGCATCGGCTGCTCCGCGCGCGGGGCGGGCTACGCCAACGTGGACTCCTACCACACCACCCACGGGCGGGCCATTCCCTTTGCCACAGGGCTCAAGCTGGCCAACCCGGACCTGAACGTGGTGGTGTTTTCCGGGGACGGAGACCTTTTCGCCATTGGCGGCAACCACTTTATCCACGCGGCGCGGAGGAACGTGGACCTGACAGTGGTGTGCGTGAACAACTACAATTACGGCATGACAGGCGGGCAGGTGGCCGCGACCACTCCGCACCTTGCCAAGACCACCACAACGCCCCGGGGAAACCCGGAGAACCCCTTCAACATTCCCCTTCTGGCCTTTGCCGCGGGCGCCGCCTATGTGGCCCGCTGGACCATGCTCCACGCCCGGGACCTCATGGACTCCATCGAGGAGGCGCTGAAAAAACCGGGCTTCTCTTTTATCGAGGTGCTCTCCCCCTGTCCCATCAACTATGGCCGGAGGAACAAGGAAAAGGCCCTGGACACCCTGCATATCTACCAGGAACAGACCATCATCAAAAACGGGGCGCATCCGGCGGAGCTGGAGGGACGGCAGGACGGGAAAATCGTTCTTGGAAAATTCTGGGACGTGGCCAAACCCTCCTGCAACGAACTGTACGAGAAAACCTGCCGTCCGGATTTTGGCAAGGACCACGCGGCCTGACAGGGACAGATAATGGACACGCCACGCGGCTGGAAGAAAAAGGAAATCGTGATTACCGGGTTTGGCGGCCAGGGCATCGTTTTGGCCGGCAAGATCGTCGGCAGGGCCGCGGCCCTGGGGGACGGAGTGGAAAGCACCCTCATCCAGTCCTACGGCCCGGAAAGCCGGGGGGGGGCGTGCAGCGCCCAGGTCATTCTGGCCACCGCCACCATTCATTACCCCTATGTAAGAAAACCCGACGTTCTGGCGGCCATGTCCCAGGCCGGGTTTGACAAATACATTGGCGGGGTCAGGGAGGACGCCCTGGTGCTCATTGACCAGGATCTGGTCAAGCCCCGGGACATGGAAAGGGAGATTTTCGCGGTTCCCTCCACCCGCCTGGCCGAGGAGATGGGCAAAAAGATGATGGCCAACATCATTATGGCGGGCTTCATCACCGCCGTGACCCAGCTTGTTTCGCGCAAATCCATGGAGGACACCGTGGCGGGATCCGTTCCCAGGGGCACGGAGAAATCCAATCTCGCGGCCTTTGGCAAGGGGTACGAGTACGGGGCCGCGCTGCTCAAGGCCAGGGACAAGAAAGCCCAGGGTATTGCCAGGGCAACGGCCTGACCCGGGAAGGCCGGAGAATTTAGGAGCCAGGAGTCAGGAGTTAGAATGCCAGGAAAAAGGCCCTGTTTTCATGGTGTTTTTTTCAAAATGGGCCTTATTCCGCATGGCAGCCGCGGTGCGGCAAGGTTTTGAGAGCTTATCCATAAATAATCTTATTGCAAGGGATTCCCCTGTTCGGGCGCACGCCGTGCGCCCGCGATGAAAAAGTGCCCCTAAAATCCTCCTCAGCA
>JAGVGH010000110.1 GCA_020057225.1 Desulfobacterales bacterium
AATTATCGTTTTCGCCGCAAACCTGGGGCTAAAGCCCAGGCTACAACCCTTCGCCCCTTCGGGGCGGGAACCTGCGGCATAGCTGTCGGAGTAGTATTAACAGAAAACCCGGTTTTTTGGACCTGACCCAGACTCAGAGGGATTGTCAGGCCGTTTTTCCCGGTCGGCCAACGCCGCTTCCCCGCCAGATCCCTCCGAAACAGTTTTCTTAAGAGGCAATTGCAAAATTGGGCCTAGGCCGGGTGGCTCCGCCCGAAGGGCAGGTTCACCCAACATCTTGGAATAATGCTATAATTGTTGGGTTAACCCGGGCCTTGCGGCGCGGAACCACCCAACCTACGCCTCATTTTGCAATTACATCAATAGTAAAGGAAGCGGGACGGGCGTGTCCCGAAAACAAGGCCCGCTGGCGCGCGGCGGTCCAAAAGACAAAGACAAAGACAAAGACAAAAGACAAAGGATTCCTCTAATAGCCTACTGCCTACTGCCTAACTCAAAATTCCTCCCCAGGCCCCTGGTAGCTGCCGGTCTTTTGCCGCGCTGTTCCCGGAAGCTCCCGGTAGGGCTTCCACTTAAGCCTCTCCATTTCAGCCCGCATCACCGTCACGTCTTCCGGATCCAGAGTTCTGCTTTGTTTCCAAATGCTCTCCGCGGCGGCCACAGCCTCCTCCACGCCCACAAAAGGGCCCGCGTAGAGATCAAAATCCTTGGCGTACCCCTGGGTCCTGACAAACTCCTCCAGACGCTCCACGTCCAGGGCGATCTCCTTGAGCGAGGGTTCGAACGTGTCCAGATGGCAGACAGGACCGCCAAGCTGAAGGGCGAACGCGGTAAAAACCTGGTTCGCTTTTGCCTCGGCGCGGGAGTATATGGCCTCGGTTTCCAGAAAAAGACCGCTTTTCGGCTTGAACTGGGCCACAGCCGCGGCCACCGCGTTTTCCGCCTTGACCCGGTGGAAGGAAAGGGCGTGGAGCGCAAGCTGCCGCTCCTGAAACATGCCCTCCCGGGTCTGGGGAGCGCTTTTACACGCCCCGGACATTGCCGCGATGACCGCCATCATGGCAAGGGCGGCGCGGAACTTGAGGTTGCAGCAAGGCATCACGCCCTCCCGCCGGGCTTGGGGTTGTTTGGAAGAGGCAATTGCAAAACTCATGGAAACGACAAATTTGATGTTGGCCGGGTGGTTCCGCCCCTAGGGCATGTTCATCCAACACGAAGAAATCATTTAGAAATGTTGGGTTCACCCGGGCCTTGCGGCCCAAAACCACCCAATCTTCGCTTTATTTTGCAATTACCTCGGAAGTTAAAAAAGCAGCAAGGCTTCCGGCCCGGCGGCGCGTCCGTCCGCCGCCCCGTTCCGGGGACAAGGGACGGCGCGCCTCAAAATGAACCCGGGCCGCGAAGAATTAAAGTAACCCCAACCCCCCCCAAAAAACCAGACTTATTTTGTCCCCTTGGCGGCGCGGAATTCCGCAAGACGCGCTTTCCTCTCCTCCAGCGCCGCCTTCGGAAACTCCTTGCCCGCAAACGCGTCCCACAGAGGACAGGTCATCTCCTCGATATCCTTGTACGGCGCCTTTTCCATCTCCACTTCCTGCACGCCCTAGTTGATAAGGGCATCCTGCGCCTTGTCGTTTTCGAAACGGGATTCCTTGGAGAACGTCCGCTCCACCTCCGCCCGCACGGCCATGATCCCGTCCTGGCGCTCCTTGGGCAGGGAGTCCCGCGCGGTTTTGGCGAAGATGTGCGTCCCCGGCGCGTAGCGCGGCTTCATGGGATTCACAGACTTGATGACGCGGCAGGACTGGCTCCCCTTGTTCAGGGGCGTACACATAACCGCAGGGCATTCATACTTGGACATTTCGCTTTCCTTTCAGGATGTTGTGCGGCCGGGCCTGTCGCGGGAGGCCGGATGCAAGCCGCGGCCAGACGCGCGGCGCGGGCAGGCCGTGTCTTCACCTTCCCCGGCCTGGGAATCCTGACGAAAACTATTGGCGCCGCCTCCATCAGCGCCCTCCCTGCCCCGGACGCGGGGGCGGGGCCGCAAGGGCGGCCGCCAGCGCCTGGTCCCGCCCGTACACATCTTCCCTGAAATGCACCACCGGCTTTCGGGTGTCGGCCCAGGCGGTCCAGTAGAGAATGCGGACGGGAAGCGGGCGGGCCATGGTCACGGTCTGCCCTTTGCCCGAGGCCATGGCCCGGGCGATGGTGTCTTTGCCCCATCCAGGGGTGCCGGAAAGGGCGAACTCCGCGAGGTCCGCCACCCGCTCCACCCGGATGCAGCCGGAGGAGTACACGCGCCGGGTTTTGGCAAACAGGCTCTTTTTGGGCGTGTCGTGGAGATAGACCGCGTAGGGGTTGGGGAAGATGAACTTGACCCGGCCCAGGGCGTTTCCCGCGCCGGGATTTTGGCGGAAGCGGTAGTTGAGGTTCTTCGCGGAAACCTGGGACCAGTTAACCGAGGCCGGGTCCACGCGGCTTCCGTCCAGCCCGGAAATCACCTGAAAGCCCCGGGCCTTGAGGTAGCCGGGGTTTTTCTTCAGCTCGGGCAAAATGTCGTGGGAAGCGATGCTGTAGGGCACGTTCCACGCCGGGTTGAACTCCACCTGCCGCATCACCGAGCTGAAGATGGGCGTCTTCCGGTAAGTTTTCCCCGCCACCACTTTCATGGTGAGGGCGATATCCCCCTTTTCCACAGCGGAAAGGGTGAAATCCGCCAGATTCACCATGACAAAACGGTCTTCCAGGTTTCTTGGCAGCCAGCGCCAGCGTTCGAGGTTCCGCTCCAAAAGCCGCGCCTTTTTGCCCGCGGGAATGGTGAGCGCGGCCACGGTTTCCTGTCCCAGCTTGCCGTCGGTGGCGATCCCGTGGCGCCATTGAAACGAGGTGAGCGCGGTTTCAAGGGCTGTGTCAAAAACATCCGGGGCCTTTGGGGCGGGAGAGAAGGCAAGGTCATGTTCCGCTTCGAGGCGGCGGCGGAGAGCCTCCACATCCGGGCCTTTGTCCCCCCGTTGGAGCCTGCGGGCGGAGGACACCAGGGGAAGGCCTCCTGCTTTTTCGATATCCCGGTAGGCCGCCACCGCGTCCCGGAGGCGCCGGTAGCCGTAAAACGAGGGCGCCATTTGGTCCAAGGTCCGGCTCACCGAACGGGAGGCGATGGCCTGGGCGAGAAGCGGGACCGCGCCGGAGAGTTCGTCATGCCAGCGCGGGCTTGCGCTTTCCTGGCGGACCTTTCCAAGCGAAAGATGGGAGGCGTAAAGAAAAAAGGCGTCGGTTAACAGGAGGTCAAGCCCGGCAAGGGTTTCCGGAGAGGGGAGGCTGAATCCCGCGTGCTGTTCCACAGCCTTTGCGGCAAAAAGGCGGAGCGCCTGTTCGTGGTAGTCTCCGGGTGACAGGCCGTGGGATCCCGCCTGGGCGATTTGGGCAAGAAGGGCGTGGGCCTCGGGAGATATACCGAAAGGATTTTGCCAGGCCGGGGCGTGGTTTCTCTGGGAATAGAAGTTCCGGACAGACACTTCCTGGCACAGCAGGTTTCCTTGAAACACAGGCGGCCCGGGCGCGGAGAGGGTTTGGCGGATAAACGCTCCGGCGGCGTCGAGGGCGCCGTCCATAGGCGGAGAAGACAGCGCGGGGATGGGGTGCGCAAAAAGAAGGGCGAATGCGAGGGAAAGGGCGAGGAAGAGTCGCCTGGTCACGGACGGCGGGCGCAGGCGCGGGGCGGAATCCATCCGTCGGGACACGGCATGCCTCCCGAAGGGGCGCGCTACTGGCGGCTTTTTTGCGGGAATACGTTGTCGAACAGCGCCTCCTCCAGTGTGGCGACGGGGTCTTTCCTGGGAATGTTGTTGACGCAGCAGGAAAGACGCATGGCGCACCACACGGCGCACACCGGGTTCTTGGGGTCGTGCAGGCCGTAGCAATCGGCGGATCCGCTCAACACATGTTCCCTGCAAAGGCCCTTGCCCATGAGGTCTCCTTGGCATTCCGTCAGTGGTTCAGGACGTTTTTGATCGCGTCATGCAACACGGAGTTGGTCGCTAGAATTTCTTTCATTTCCGGTTTAAAGGCATTTCCGGAAAAGTCTGTCACCCGGCCGCCGGCCTCCCGGACAATGAGCTCGCCCGCCGCCGTGTCCCAGGGCGCCAGGTTTTCCTCCCAAAAGCCCTCATATCTGCCGCAGGCCACCCAGCACAGGTCCAGCGCGGCGGAGCCAAGACGCCGCACACCCTGGGAGGCGCCAAGGGCGCGCGAAAGACGGCCAAGGACAGGCTCCGGATTTTCCCGGACAGAATAGGGAAATCCGGTGACCAGAAGACTGTCCTCTATATCGGAGACACCGGACACGCAGACGGGGTTTCCGTTGAGGGTGGCACCCTGGCCTTTGACCGCCACGAAGAGCTCCCCGCTTACGGGGTTCGCCACAATCCCGAGCACGGTTTCGCCGTTTTCGGCAAAGGCGATGGAAACAGCGAAGACAGGCACGCCGTGGGCGTAGTTGGTGGTGCCGTCCAAGGGGTCCACAATCCAGACCCGCTGGTTCCGGCCCGCAATCTGTCCGCCTTCCTCGGCGAGAACGGCGTCGTCAGGGAACGCGCCGCGCAGGACAGAGACGATGGCCTTTTCCGAGGCGGTGTCCGCCTCGGTCACAAGGTCAATCCTGCCTTTTTTCCGCACCACCCTGGCCTTGCCAAAATAACCGCTCAGGATTTGGCCCGCCTCGTTTGCGGCGTTTAATCCCACCTGTTTTTCAGAGACGAATTGCATACTGTCCCTTGCGCGCAAAAAACGGCACCGGACGGGACTCCGCCGTTTATTCGCCGGATAAAAGGCGCCATGTGCCCTTCATTATTCATTTTTATAGGAATTCGGGTCTGGTGTCAAGACAAAGCGCAAAAGAATGCGCGATGTCCAGGGCTGGTATCCATCCTGACAATAGAAGCCTCGACGCAAGCAATCCCGCGCCCACGGCATTGAATTGTATCTACCGGCATTATGGCGTCATATATAATCCGTTATGCCGTATTTCTCGATTTTCCGGTACACCGTTGTCGTGTTCAACCCCAAAAGTTTCGCCGCCTCCGCCCGGTTCCCCCCGGATTCCTTCAGCGCCGCCCGGATGAGCCGTGTCTCGTTGTCCCTGAGATTGTAGCTCTCTATCCTGGGTGTCTCCCGGGCGCGCTTCTCTCTGAGCTCCGGCGGCAGATCCCCGGAACCTATTGTTTCGCCGGAACCCAGAGTGTAGGCTCTGTTGATAACATTTTCCAATTCCCGCACATTCCCCGGCCAGTCGTGGTTGAGCAAAAAGTCCATGGCCTTGGGCTCGATTCCCCGCACTTTTCCCTTCCGCTCCTGGTTGAAACGGTCCAGAAAATGCCTTGCCAGGGGCGCGATGTCCTCCTTGCGCTCCCTCAGCGGCGGCGTCTGGATGGTGATGGCGTTCAGCCGGTAAAACAGATCCCTCCGGAACCCGCCCTCCTCGATGCCCCTCTCCAGGTTTATGTTGGTGGCCGCCACCACCCGCACATCCACCCCGATTTCCCGGGTGTCTCCCACAGGGCGCACGGTTTTTTCCTGGAGCACCCGCAAAAGCTTCACTTGCAGCATGGGGGACAGTTCCCCTATCTCGTCCAAAAAAAGGGTTCCCCCGTCCGCCGCTTTGAAAAGCCCCGCCTTGTCCTTGTGCGCCCCTGTGAACGAGCCTTTGACATGGCCGAACAGCTCGCTTTCCAGCAGGGTTTCCGTCACCGCGCCGCAGTTCACCGGAACAAAAGGCCGGCCGTTCCGCTCCGAGTTCTTGTGGATAATCCGGGCCACCAGCTCCTTGCCTGTGCCCGACTCTCCCCGGACCAGCACCGTGAGCGCGCCGCTTTTGCTCACCTTGTCCATGATGCCGAAAAGCTCGTGCATCTTTTCGCTCACGCCCACCAGTTCCCCGTAACGGTCCTGTTGGCCCAGGCGCTGCTTGATGACGCGGTTCTCCCGCACAAGCCTTCGGGTTTCACCGATGCGGCGCAAGAGAAGTTTCAAACGCTGGAGTTCCAGGGGCTTTGTAAGGTAGTCGTAGCTTCCGAGCCTGAGCGCCTCGATGGCGTTTTCGATGGTGGCGTTGCCGGTTATGACAATGACCTCGGTTTCGGGACGCATGGCCTTGACGCTTCGGAGCACCTCGATACCGCTCATTTCAGGCATCACCATGTCGGTGATGACCACATCCACCTCCTCCTGGCGGACCATCTCAAGGGCTTTTTTGCCGTTTTCAGCCAAAAGGGCCTCGTAGCCGAGCATGGAGAGGAAGTCCTCGATCATGTGGCGTATCTGGTTGTCGTCGTCCGCGACCAGCACTTTCAGGTCATCCATGGGAAATCTCCGGACAGTCAGGACGGATGGCGGAATGGTCAAACAGCGGCCCGGCCTTCGGCAACAAGACGCAGGACAAGCTCCCGGGTTGCAGGCTCCACGTCCAGGGAGTCCAGGTCTTCCACAGGCACCCAGCGGGCGTCCTCCGCGTCGTCCCCGGCCTTAAGCGTCCCGCCGGCGCGCGCGGCCAACAGGTCCACGATGATGTAGTGAAAACGGAGGGAGCCGTCCGGGCGGCGGTGTATCACATCAAACACATGGACAGGCGGACCAGGCTCGACAAGAATGCCGGTTTCCTCAAGGGTCTCCCTTTGGGCCGCCCCGGCAAGGGTTTCCCCCGGGCGGACCTTGCCGCCCGGCACAGACCACTTGCCCCGGGCCGGAGGGTTTTTACGGCGGACCAGCAGGACGCTCCCCTTGTGGAACACCACAGCGCCCACCCCCGCCACAGGCGCCTTCGGGCTTTCCCCGTGTTCCCCGCTCACGTGGCCACTGTCCGGAGCACATCCTCTTTGCCCACCACTCCCGCGAGCTTCCCGCCGTCCAGCACCGGAAGCGTGTGGTAGTTTTTATCCACCATGAGGGTGGCGATGTCCTCGATGGACGTGTCCAGGCCCACGCACACCACGTCCCGTGTCATGGCGTCCCCCACCCGCACCGCCGCCATTTTGGCCAGTTCCCGTTCCACTTTTTTAAAGGAGGCAAGGGGAAAAAAACCGTCCAGGGTGGTGAACACGCTGGGAATTGGAATTTTTTTCTGCTGGGCCACAAGGTCGCTTTGGCATAAAATGCCCACGACGCGCCCGGTCCCGTCCACCACAGGCACCCCGTTGATGGATTTTTCGAGCAAGAGACGCGCCGCCTGGATGATTTCGGTGCCCGGTCCCACGGTGATGGCCGGTGAGGTCATGATGTCCTTCGCGGTAAGCATGGGGCCTCCTCAATGGTGTTTTGCGCGTGGAACAGCTTGGCCGGAAAAATACGAAAACCAGAATACACCGGTTCCCTTTGCCATGCAATGCGCAATGTTCGGGAAATGTCAGCGGTCCTCCTATTCTTGACAAAAACGCGCGAGGGCACTATTTCCGGTTACATATTCCAACGCGGAGGGACCATGGTGCGCCCCCGGAAAAGCCGGCTTGTCGAGTCCGGCCCCAAAATAAGCTATTTCAAGCCAAGGGGCATTCCCCTTTCAGAACTTGAGGAAACCACGCTCACTGTGGATGAACTGGAGGCCCTGCGTCTCGCGGACCTTCTGGGGCTTTCCCACGAGGAGGCGGGCGAGAGAATGGGGGTTTCCCGGGCCACCTTTGGCCGCATCGTGCAAAAAGCCCGCCTGGCCGTGGCCGACGCCCTCGTAAACGGCAAGGCCCTTCAGGTGCAGGGGGGCGCCTACCAGGTTGTTCCGGAATGCCGGGAGCGCCGCTTCCGGTGCAGGGCCTGCTCCCGGGACTTCAAGGCGCCCCGCGGCGCCGGACGGCCCGGAATATGCCCCCATTGCGGCTCTCCGGATTTCCACCGCCACCATAAAGACAACCTATGAATTCCAGCGCCAAACGCGGCGACGAGACCCTCATCCGGCGGATGGCGCCCCCTCCCCTGCTCACGGGCGCCTGCCTGGCCTTCTGGGGATGGCAGACCGGGCATCCTGTTCTCGCCCTTTTTTGCGCCTTGGTTATTGAAAGCGCGTCTGTTTCCCGGTCCCGGCTGGATCTCAAGGACAAGGACTTTGCCCGGACCGCCGATTTCTGCACCCTTCTCCTTGCCGGAACAGCGGTCTGGGCCGCCACGACCGTCCCCTTTCCCGACTCGCTCTTCACCATCGCGACACTTCTGCCCCTGGCCTTTTTTCCCCTTGCCGCGGTCTTTCGCCACTCGACCGCCAGAGCCCTGGACGCCCTTGTTCTGTTGCGGGTTTTAGGCAGAAAAGCAGGAAGGCCCCCAGGAACAGGCGCGCTGGAAATCAACCCGGTCTATGTTTTCTGCTTTCTATGCGTTTTTTCCGCCAGCGTCGCCAACACCCGGTCCCCCTGGTTTTATCCCTCCCTGTTCGCCCTTGTTGTCTGGGGGCTTGCGCCGGCAAGGTCCAAACGGACACCCTTCCCGGTCTGGATGCTCCTTGTGTGCGTTGCGGGCGCCCTTGGCTACGCGGGACAGTCGGGGCTGAACCGGCTGCAGATCTACCTGGACGCCAGCGGATTTTTCTGGTTTGACAGGCTGCTGGACGCGGAGCGGGATCCTTACAGGAACCTCACCGCCATCGGGGAGGTGGGCGCCCTCAAGCAGAACGGGCGCATCCTTTTCCGGGTCAAGCCAATCAAGGGACGCGGCATTCCCCTGCTCCTCCGCGAGGCGTCTTACGACTCCTACGGGCCTTCCACATGGTTTGCGTCAGGAGCGGCTTTTTCCCATGCCGCGCCCCCTGATGACCCCATGGGCGAATGGAAACTTGACCCCCGCGCCAAGGCCGACAGCCTGCTCCTGGTGGCGCGCCCTCTTAAGGACGGACAGGGCCTGCTTCCCCTGCCCTCGGGCGCCGCCTCCCTCACAAGGCTTCCCGCCGCCTCTGTCATGCAAAACCGCCTGGGAGCCGTCAAAGTGGAGGGAGGACCGGGCCTTGCGGTGTTCCAGGCGCATTACCGCATGGACAGGGCGCTCGCGGACCCCCCCACAGAGCGGGATTCCGTGGTCCCCGAGGTCGAGGCCGCCGCGGTCACAAAACTCTGCAAGGAGCTTTCCCTGGTGTCCCTGTCTCCCCGGGAAACCGTGGAAAGGCTGCGTCGCTTTTTTCTTGAAAATTTCACCTACAGCCTTGTTTTAGGAAAACCTGGACGGAATTTATCAGCCCTGGAGGATTTTTTGTACCACCACCGGACCGGACACTGCGAGTACTTCGCCACAGCCACCGTGCTGCTGTTGCGCGCCGCGGGCGTTCCCGCCCGGTACGTCACAGGGTATTCGGCAAGCGAGTTTTCCCCCCTGGGCGGCTGGATGGTGGTGCGGCAACGCCACGCCCACGCATGGGCCATGGCGCACGTTGACGGACACTGGTACGAGGTGGACACGACACCGCCCTCGTGGATAGAAACCGAGGAGCGCGCCGCCCCCTTATGGGAAATCGTCCAGGACACCCTTTCCTTTTTTCAGCACGCGCTGGGGCAGATCCGCTGGGGAACCAGGACGGAAGAAGGCGTTGGCCGGTTCATCCCCTGGCTTCTTCCCCCGGTTCTTTTCGCCGCGGTGTTCCGGCTCCTGGCAAAAAGGAAAAAAAGCGAAGGCAAGGGGTTTACGGCGCCGGAGGAACACCGCCCCGCCCCGCCCGGGCAAGGCATGGACTCCCCGCTGTTTCTTCTGGAGCAGGATCTTGCCGGGCAGGGTGTGGTCCGGCTGCCCGGGGAAACCTTTCACGTGTTTTTCAGCCGCCTTGCCCGGGAACGCGTCCTTTCCTTTGAGGAGGCGGAGGAAACCCGCCGCCTCGTGGGCCATCACTACCGTTTCCGCTATGACCCTTTGGGTCTCTCCCGGGAGGAACAGGCGGATTTCCAGGCCGGGGTCGAAAAACAACGGGCCGCCCTGAAAACCGCCCTTGGACGTGAAGACCGCGCGTTAGATAGTGTATGTCATAAATCCGTTCCGATTGATGAACCTGTCGGCTACACCTGCGCTTCGCGCAGACCCCCCCGGCCTACATGAGATTTTACCAGTGTATTACATGCAGGCCGGGGGTTCCGCGCGCGCCAGGGTAATGTGTTATGGCAACAGGGTTGTTCGCGCGCGGGTGGTCCCGGCAATGCTATCCCCCGCAATCGGAACAGAATTCTGACAACCGTTATAGGCCGCCGGGTCCTCACGCCTATTCCGTAAACGGCATCTCCAGGTGATAGGCGCCCTCCTCGAAACGGGAGTGGACAGGACCAGGCGATTTCTCGAACACCTTGAGCATGGGTTTGTTGGTGGCGAGCACGTCCGCGGTAAAGCCCTGGATCCCGCGCTGCCGGGCATGGCGCACCAGTTTCAAAAACAGATAGCTTGCGATGCCCAGCCCGTGGTACTGCTCGTCCACGATGAAAGCCACGTCCGCCCAGGGCCGGTCGCTTAAACGCACAAACCGCCCCTCCGCGATGATCTTCCCCTGGCCCGGCTCCCCCACCAGACCCACCACAGACAAGGCGTGGCCGTAATCCACGTTCACATACTCCTGCATCTTGGCGTGGGGCATGGTCTTGACCGGCGAGAAATAACGGTAATACACCGATTCCTTGCTAAACCGGTAGAACAGGTGCCGCATTTGCTCCTCGTCCGAGGGCTTGATGGCGCGGAACCGCACTTTCCCGTCCTTGAAGTATTCCGTGGCCGCCACGTCATGGGGGTACAGGTGCGCGGACTCCGCAAGGTAGATCTGGTCCCTGTACACGATGTTCGCCTCCTTGGCTTTCCGCACCAGCTCCGCCCTGTCCTCGGGATGGGCCACATCAATCAGGGCCAGAGCCCGCTCTCTAAGGCTTCGCCCCGTAAGATAGGCCGCCCCGTATTCCGTCACCACCACGTCAATCTTCTCGCGGTTGGTGTACTGGTTGGGCGCGTCCCCCAAATCCACCACGATACGCGCCTCGTCCTGGAGGTTCCGGCTCGTGAGCGCCACAATGGTCCTGCCGCCCTTGCTCATGCTGGCGCCGTTGATGAACTCGCTGGCCTCCGCGGCGCCGATGCCCACGTTGGACCGCCCGTGATGGAACGCCACATGCCCGGCAAGGTCCACCATGCGGGCGGGCAAAATGGCGTGGTACTTCTCGTTGGTGGAAACCAGCTCGGGATTGCCCACCACGTCAATTCCCTGGAACTCCACCAGGGGGTTTCTGTCCAGCCAGCGCATGAGCTCCCCGGAGCCCAGGGCGTAGGAGGTAAGGCATTTTCCCTTAAAAGGGCCCCGGTTGCGGTTGTCCACGGCCCCGGACCTCACCAGGTCCATGGCCGCGTCGGTGAAAAAGGGCGAGTGGATGCCCAGATGCCGCCTGTGGGAAAGATGCGTCACCAGGGCGTCGAAAATCGGTCCGACAGAAAACGAGAGGCAGGAGCCGTTTTCGATGAGGGTGGCCACGTTGGCCGCGACCTTGTCCTGGGCCGGGGAGGGAACAGGACGCGGGAAGAAAAGAAGCGGCTCTGTGGCCTCGACCAGGAAATGGAAATCATTCACATGGACAAAGGTGTCGCCATGGGTGCGCGGCATTTGGGGCTGGATTTCACCCACCACGATTTTGGCCCGGGCCATGGCGTGGCGCGCGGCGTCCACGGAAACGCCCAGGCTGCAGTAGCCTTGGGCGTCGGGAGGGGTGACTTGCACAAAGGCCGCGGCAATGTCCAAAAAGCCGTCCTCAACAAGCCGGGGGATACAGCAGAACCGGGCCGGAATAAGGTCAACCCTGCCCTCGCTCACGGGCTGGTTGGCGATGTAGCCCGCGAAAAAGGTCTTGAGCCGGTATTTCTGCGCGTCCCAGCGCCGGACTGAGATGGCGTCGCCAATGGAGACGATCTGGATGAGCTCGAGGTCCTGGAGATTGGGGAAGCCGGATTCCATGAGATGCCGGACCAGGGTTCTTGGCTCCGCCACGCCCGTGCCAAGAAAGATGCTCATGCCCGGCTCGATTTGGGCGAGCACCTGCTCCGGAGAGGCCAGTTTGCGCTTCCATTCCGGCTCCGGTGTCTCGCGGACGGACGGTTCGGGGTCTTTCGGGAAAAAAGGCGACATGGGAAACCTCCTTGTTGCGCCTGGCGGGGAGTTCCCGGCGGAAGTCCTCCATAGGGGCACAGCAAGGGCCGTGCCAGGAGGCTTGCGCCGTATTAGCGCGCCAAGGCATGAAAAACGATGAGGAAAAAGAAGAAGGCCGCGCGGCGAACCCGTAAGGCGCGCTTGTCACGGTTTTTGACAGGACGTAAACAAACCAGCGGTGTTTTCAGGCGCAACCGTGGCCATCGCATTAGGCCACTGACACCTCGGAATAGATTTGTCCGTCATCCCCCATATAACACTCGCCCATCCTGCGGATGCTCAACATGGCGCCCGCGCAGTCATGCAGGGCAACGCATCCTTTGGAGGCCAGGGATGTGAGGGCCTGGTCGAAACGGCGGTTGTCCCAGGGGACGGCGCGCCGCAGGTCCGGCACATGGGCGCGTCCTCCGCGTTTTTCCACCTCCGCGAGCAAAAAACCCTCGTCGCCCCGGGGTTTCTCCGTCTCCTGTTTTTCCGGGAGCCCCGCCGCTTTTTTGAGTTCTTCCACGGTTTTTTCAAGGGCCGCGACCCGGGTTTCCAGGCGTTTCAAAGGGTCATCCATGGGGCGCCTCCTTGAAGGAGCGGACGGGGCTGGTCCGTCCGTGCGGGAAAGGTTGACTTTTCAGGACAAAGGGATAAACCGGTACGGAACCTCCCGCCAGGGTGGAAGGTAAGCACGCTTTGGGAGTCTTCAAACAAACAGTACTCATTCCTGAAAAGAGGAAGCCATGGAAAACGCGGCCCTGTACGAAATCCATAACTCCCACACCGCCCTCATCACCCTCAACCGGCCCCAGCGCCGAAACGCCATCAGCCAGGACCTTCTCTTTCATCTTTACAACCACCTCGAAACCGCCGCAAAGGATCCGGCCGTCCGCTGCGCCATCATCACCGGCGCGGGCAAATCCTTCTGCTCCGGTCTCGACCTCGACCGCCTGCTCTCCGACAACCTCATGGACCCCCGGGGCGACGGCAAGGACCTCTCCGACATCCTCTCCGGCTTCGACAAACCCCTCATCGGCGCTGTCAACGGACACGCCATCACCGGCGGGCTCGAGATCGCCCTGAACTGCGATTTCCTCATCGCCAGTGAAAACGCCGCGTTCGCCGACACCCATGTCAAGGTGGGCATTCATCCCGGCTGGGGCATGTCCCAGCTTCTCAAGGAGGCCGCGGGTGTTCGCATGGCACGGCGCATGTCGTTTACAGGGGAGTTCATAGACGCCGCCACGGCGCTCCGCTGCGGGCTGGTGTGCGAGGTGGTGCCCCAGGAAAGGCTTCTGCCCCGGGCTCTTGAAATCGCGGGAAAAACCGCCGCGGTCAACCAGGATATGCTGAAAACAGTGCGGGGGCTTATCAAGAAAGGCGCGCTTTTGACAGTGGGCGAGGGTATGGAAATGGAGCGCGGCGGGTTCCGGACGTTCCTTAAAAACGCGGGAATGCTCAAGACAAGCTAAAAGGACGCTTGCAGAGCGTTTGTCAGAATAACTTTCCGATTGGCCCGACCGTTCTTCCCGGCCAGGGGCCTGCCGTCGCCCCGGTGAAAACCGGGGTCCTTTCATGGAGAATGGAACTACCGGTTTCGGCCGCAGGCTATCCCATAGCGGCTTTTGTTTAAGTTATTTTTTCTTAAGCGCTTACGTCCGCCCGGTCCGCATTCGATTTTTATTCGCGGTATGTTTCTTTCCGGTGCCTTGGAAACACCTTGGAGGCAATTGCAAAATTGGGCGTAGATTGGGTGGCTCCGGGCCGCAAGCCCCGGGTTCACCCAACAATTATACCATTATTCCAAGATGTTGGGTGAACCTGCCCTCAGGCGGAACCACCCGGCCTGATCAAATTTGTCGTTTCTAAGAGTTTTGCAATTACCTCCTTGGCTTACTGTTTTCCTGGCCGGGCGCGCGCGGGCGGAATCTCCTTCTGTTAATCTCTTTCGCCATACAAAGGCAGAAGCTGTGCCACGGTTCTTCCGTACCCCTAAACGCAAACGGGTGCCCGGCATGGCCGGACGCCCGTTGGTTCACAATGCGTTGGTTAAATTTTACGCCCTGGGGTTGAAACCCCGGGGCAAGTTAAAAACCTTGCCGCTGCGCGGCCGCCATGGGGAATGATACCCAAACGCGGTCCAATCCGTAACACCTGTTGAAAGCTCCCTCTCCCTCTCCCTGTGGGAGAGGGACGGGCTGAGGGCATACCTTGTCTGATCGCACCTTGATGAGGCCCGTTTTTTGACAATTGGCCGCCTTTGCGCGCGTCCTGCTCTTCAATCCCCCGGCTTGGCCGGTTTAAGCCGCTGCTACCGCGCCGTGGTGTCGTCCCGCATCTCTTCAAACTGCGCGTCCACCACGTCGTCATCCCCCTTGTCCGCGCCGCCGGCCTGGGTCTGCGCCCCCGGACCCGCGCCCTGGCCG
>JAGVGH010000073.1 GCA_020057225.1 Desulfobacterales bacterium
AAGCCGAGGCGGAAGCTGCCCGGAAGGCCGAGCTTGCCAAGGCCGAGGCGGAAGCCGAGGCCCTCCGCGTCAAGCGCCGCGAGGAAGCGGCGGCGCGCGCCGCGGAACGCGGCTCCGTGAAAAAGGGCGCCAAGGTGCCCGTCACTCCGGCGGCTGTCCAGTTGACCGAGATGGAAAAGCTCACCATGCGCATCGAGCGCAACCACCGGATCGGCTGGCCCTCCTGAGAGGGGGCGCGGAAAACCCGCGCCTGTAAAGAATTAACCGACGCGGGGTAATCCCGGTCAGAACCATAGATTGACAACATGAGGAGGAACCTCAGCATGGCGGAAGAGAAAGAGAAAAAAGAGAAGTTGGCGGACCCGGTCGCGTCCTCCATTGATGTCGCGACCCAGGAGATGATCAGGCGCGCCCAGCAGCTTGGCATCGAGACAGCCTTTGACCGGGGCGAGAAGCTCAAGCCCTGCAACATCGGCACACAGGGCATCTGCTGCAAGAACTGCGCGATGGGACCCTGCCGCCTGCCCCTTACCAAGGGCGTGGACCCGCTGAACGACGACCGCCGGAGCATCTGCGGCGCCACCCCCAACACCATCGCGGCCAGGAATTTTATCCGCATGATCGCCGCGGGCGCCTCCGCCCACTCCGACCATGGCCGCTGCGTGGCCGAGGTGTTCATGTCCGCGGCCCGGAAAGAGTCCGACGCGTACTTCATCAAGGACACCCAGAAGCTGCTCGATGTGGCCCCGCACCTTGGGGTTGCCACGACAGTGGAGGTGGACGGCCAGGTGAAGGACCGCGACCTGGACGAAATCGCCCTGGAAGTGGCCGAAAAAGCCCTGGGCGAGTGGGGCAAAATGGAGGGCGAGCTTCTGTATCTCAAGCGCGCCCCCGAGCCCCGCTATGAAATCTGGAAGAAACTCGGCGTGCTGCCCCGGAACATTGACCGGGAAGTGGTCGAGATCATGCACCGCACCCACGTGGGCGTGGACCAGGACTACAAAAACCTCATGAAGCAGGGCACGCGCTGCGCCCTGGCGGACGGATGGGGCGGCTCCATGCTGGCCACGGACCTCCAGGACATCCTCTTCGGCACGCCCTACCCGCTCCAGAGCGAGGCGAACCTGGGCATCATGAAAGAGGACCACGTCAACATCATCATCCACGGCCATGAGCCGGTCCTGTCCGAGATCATCGTGCAGGTGGCCCAGGGCCAGGAGATGATTGACTACGCCAAGAGCAAGGGCGCCAAGGGCATCCAGCTTGGCGGCATCTGCTGCACGGCCAACGAGATTCTTCAGCGCCACGGCGTGCCGCTGGCCGGCACCTATCTCCAGCAGGAGCTGGCGATCATCACCGGCGCGTGCGAGGCCATGGTGGTGGATATTCAGTGTGTGTGGCAGGCCCTTGCCAATGTCGCCCGCTGCTTCCATACCAAGCTCATCACCACGCACCCCATTGCGCGGATGGAAGAGGACAACGTCATCCACATCGAGTTCGATGAGCACCACGCGCTCGAGGACGCGAAGAAGATTGTCAAGATGGCCATTGACAACTTCCAGAACCGCGACAAGAACAAGGTGCTGATTCCGAAGCACAAGAATCCTGTTATCGCTGGTTTTGGCGTGGAATCCATCGAGTACCACCTGGGCGGCACGTTCCGGGGCAGCTACTTCACTCTCAACGACAACATCATCAACGGCCGCATCCGGGGCATCGGCGGCGTGGTCGGCTGCAACAACATCCGCGTCCGTCACAACGAGGCCCACATCACGGTCGTCAAGGAACTCATCAAAAACGACGTAATCGTTCTTACCACCGGATGCAACGCCATCGCGTGCGGCATGGAAGGGCTTCTGACGCCGGAGACGGCCCAGGTGTACTGTGGTCCGGGTCTGGCGGAGGTGTGCGAGACGGTGGGTATTCCGCCGGTTCTGCACCTGGGTTCCTGCGTGGACAACAGCCGGATTCTTCTTGCGGCCACCGAGGTGGTGCGCGCGGGCGGCCTGGGCAAAGACCTCTCCGACCTCCCGGCGGCCGGGTCCGCTCCGGAGTGGATGTCGGAGAAGGCCATCTCCATCGGCCACTACTTCGTGGCTTCGGGCGTGTACACGGTCTTTGGCGTGACGCTGCCTGTGGAAGGCGCCCCGGTGTTTAAAAACTATCTCTTCAATGAGATGGAAAAGCTCTATGGCGGCATGTGGGACCTTGTGCCCGACCCCATCGAGCACGCCCGGAAGATGATTGCCCACATTGACAAGAAGCGCAAGGCGCTGGGCATTGACAAGGCGCGCGAGCGCGTGCTGCTTGACATGGCCGACCGGCAGAAGCTGGACGCGGCGTGATTTGGCGGGAAACCTGTAAAGAAACATCCTCAACGAAGGAGGACGCATCATGTCGAAATTGGTAGCGTTTGCCGCCATTCAGGGCGCTTACAATATGGTCGCCAAGGCGGAAGGCCAGCTCAAGAAAACCCTCGCGTCCAAAGACGCGGCCACCAAGGTGGAATTCCCCAACACCGCGTATTATCTCCCGGTGATTTACTCCCTTTTGGGAATCCCGGTGAAAACCATTGAAGACCTGCGGAAGCCGTTGGCCATTGCCAAGAAGCTCCTGCCGCCCCATGTCAAGCGCGTCAACCACCTGCCTTACCTCGGGCCCCTGTTGGACGCCGGTATGGCGGCGTTGTTCGCCTCTGAAATCACCGAGGGTCTGCGCTACGTCAACGACCCTGATTTTTACGTCCCGGGCGAGGAAGTGGACCCCTCCTCCGGCAAAATCTGGCTGGGCGCCGCGGACGACACCATCATGCGCAAGCGCGGCGTCGAGTTCGTGGACGGCTCCGCTCCCGGCTTCGCGGCCATCGTGGGCGCGGCTCCGGATGTCGAGACGGCCAAGCTGATTGTCGAGGACTACCAGAAGAAAAACCTTTACATCTTCCTGGCGGCCAACCAGAGCGGCACCACCGTCGCCGAGCAGCTCATCGAGGGCGGCGTGCAGATCGGGTGGAACACCCGCATCGTTCCCTTTGGTCCGGACATCTCCAGCGCCATTTTCGCCCTGGGCTTCGCCAACCGCGCGGCCATGGCCTTCGGCGGGCTCCAGCCCGGCGATTACAAGCGCATCCTGAAGTACAACAAAGACCGCGTGTTCGCCTTCGTCAACGCCCTGGGTGAAGTCAACGCCGAGTGGGCGGCCGCGGCGGCGGGCTGTGTGAACTGGGGCTTCCCCACCATCGCCGACACCGACATCCCCGAGATTCTGCCCACCGGTATCTGCACCTACGAGCACGTTGTGGCCAACGTTCCACACAGCGAGATGGTGCAGAAATCCATCGAAGTGCGCGGCCTCAAGGTTACGGTCACGCACATTGACATTCCGCTTTCCTACGGCCCGGCCTTCGAGGGCGAGCGCGTGCGGAAGGACGATCTTTACTGCCAGTTCGGCGGCAAGGTGCAATGCACCGAGCTTGTGAAAATGGCGGAGATGAGCGAGATCGAGGACGGCAAAGTCACGGTGGTCGGCCCGGATTTGGCGGACATCAAGGAAGGCGCGTCCAACCCTCTGGGCATTTTTGTGCAGGTGGCGGGCCGCGAGTTCCAGACGGACTTCGAGCCCATCATCGAGCGTCAGATTCACCACCTGACCAACTATATTCAGGGCGTCATGCACATCGGCCAGCGCGACATCGCGTGGATCCGCGTTGCCAAGCAGGCTGTTGAGAAGGGTTTCTCCCTGGCCCACATCGGCAAGGTGCTCCATGGCAAGTTCCACCAGGACTTCACCAAGATTATTGACAAGGTCCAGGTGACGCTTTTCACGAACAAGGCCGACGTTGACAAGCTGACCGCCCAGGCGCGCGCCGAGTACAAGACCCGCGACGAGCGCGTGGACAAGATGACCGACGAGACGGTGGACATCTTTTACTCCTGCACGCTCTGCCAGTCCTTCGCGCCCACCCATGTCTGCACCGTGAGCCCGGAGCGCACCGGTCTTTGCGGCGCGTACAACTGGATGGACTGCAAGGCATCCTTCGAGATCAACCCCACGGGACCCAACCAGCCCATCGAAAAGGGCGAGTGCCTGGATTCCAAATACGGCCAGTTCAAGGGCGTCAATGAGTTTGTGTACAAGGCCTCCCGCGGCGCCATCAAATCCTATAACTTCTATTCCCTGGTGCATTCGCCGATGACCACCTGCGGCTGTTGCGAGGCGATCGCGGCGGTGCTTCCGCTGTGCAACGGCGTTATGACCGTGCATCGGGACTACACGGGCGACACGCCCAGCGGCATGAAGTTCACGACCCTTGCCGGCCAGATGGGCGGCGGCGCGCAGTCCTCGGGCTTTGTGGGGCACTCCAAGTACAACGTCACCCAGCGGAAGTTCCTTGCCGGCGACGGCGGGCTTTTGCGGATGGTGTGGATGCCCAAGAGCCTGAAAGAGGAGATCAAGGACCGCCTCGTCCGGCGGGGCAAGGAGTTGGGCGTGCCGGATCTCATTGACAAGATCGCCGATGAGACAGTGGGAACCACCGAGGAAGAAGTGCTGGCCTTCCTGCAGAAGGTTGGGCATCCGGCGCTTTCCATGCCTCCCATCCTTGAGTAAACCGGTCTGGTAACCTGTTGACAACCGGGGGCGGGCGTTAGCCCGTCCCCGTCTTCCCCCCCGCCGCCTCCGGACCGACACCGTGCCGGGCGCGCCGGAGCGCGAGGAAAAGGAGCGAGCTATGGCATTAACCGGAATTCAGATATTCAAGCTTTTGCCAAAGACCAACTGCAAGGAGTGCGGGGTTCCCACGTGTCTGGCCTTTGCCATGAACCTGGCATCGGGCAAGGCCGGGCTGGACCAGTGCCCCTATGTCTCCGAGGAAGCCCGCAACCAGCTTGCCGAGGCCTCCGCGCCCCCCATCCGCCCGGTGAAAATCGGCGCGGGCGTGCGCGCCTTCACGACCGGCGGCGAGACGGTGCTGTACCGCCATGAGAAGACCTTCTACAATCCCACTGCCTTCGCGGCCCTGGTGCCCGCCAGCATTCCGGCGGCGGCCCTTGCGAAGAAACTTAAGGAATTCAACGCGCTCCAGTTCGAGCGCGTGGGCCTGAACCTTCGTCCGCAGATGATCGCGGTGAAGGACACCGGCGACAAGGCGGCCTTTGTCCAGGTTGCCAAGACGGTGAGCGAGACCAGCGAGTTCAACTGCATCCTCATCACCGACAACGCGGAGAACATGGCCGCGGCGGTGGACGCCTGCGGCAAGAAGCGGCCCCTGATGTACGCCGCCACGGCGGCCAACGCGGACGCCATGGGCAACATCGCAAAAGAAAAGGACGCGGCCCTGGTGGTCAAGGCCGACAGCGTGGAAGCCTTGATTCCCTTGGTGGACAAACTCACCGGCATGGGAATCAAGGACTTGGTGCTTGATCCGGGTTCCCGCGAGATCAAAAAAGCCATGGAAGACCAGGTGTTCATCCGCCGCGCCGCCCTCAAACAGGGCAACCGGTCCCTGGGATATCCCACCCTTGCCTGCCCCTGCGAAATGGCCGACAACCTGGATGTTGAGACCATGCTCGCGGCGCTCTTCGTGGCCAAATACGCGGGCATCGTTGTCCTCTCGGATTTCCGCGGCGACACCTTGTTCCCTCTCTTGCTCGAGCGGCTCAACATCTTCACCGATCCGCAGCGGCCCATGACCGTGACCCAGGGCATCTACGACATCAACAGCCCGGACGAAAATTCTCCGGTCCTGGTCACCTCGAACTTCGCGCTCACCTACTTTATCGTCAGCGGCGAGATCGAGGCGAGCAAGATGCCGGCATGGCTTTTGGTCAAGGACACCGAGGGACTCTCGGTGCTCACGGCCTGGGCGGCGGGCAAGTTCAACGGTGACGATGTGGGCGCGTTCATCAAGAAGTCCGGCATCATGGACAAGGTGAAGGGCAAGGAGGTCATCATTCCCGGATTCGCCGCCTCTATCGTTGGCGACATGGAAGAGGAGCTTCCGGGCTGGACCGTCACCGTCGGGCCCCGCGAGGCCGCGCACATCCCGGCGTTCCTCAAGTCCAGATAAGCGCCGCGATATGGCATGGGACAGCCGCGTCCTCTGGCAAGGCCGGGGGAGCGGCGGTCCGTTATCCCAAACCACCTAGGGAGGCGAGGATGATTCTCATTGGCGAAAGCTTGAACGTCATATCCAAAGTCATTGGCAAGGCGCTCAAGGAGCGGGACAAAGGCCCCATCCAGGAAGAGGCCGTGTTCCAGAAGAATGCCCGGATGGACTATATTGACCTTAACATCGGCCCCGCCAAAAAGGACGGCCACGAGCTGCTCCCCTGGGTGGTCGAGACGGTCCAGGAAGTCGTATCGGACGTTCCTTTGTATCTTGACACATCCAACATTGACGCCATTGCGGCGGCCCTGCCGGTGTGCAAAACCACCCCGGTCATCAACTCCATCATGGCGCGGCCCGAGCGCTACCAGAAGATGATCCCGCTCGCGGTGCAGTACAACGCGGATTTCGTCGCCCTGATGTGGGGCCCCGAGGGTCTGCCCAGGGACGAGAACGAGCGCGCCGCCCTTTTGGTCGAGCTGATGTACGCGGCCAACGAGGCGGGACTGGCCAACGAGAAGGCCTGGGTGGACGGCATCGTCACCCCCGTCAATATCCAGCAGCCCCAGCTGATGAGCCTCATGACGTTCCAGAGCATGCTCCAGGACATCGCCCCGGGCGCAAAGAGCACCTGCGGCCTGTCCAACATCTCCAACGGCCCTCCGGACCGGCTGCGCCCCATCCTGAACCAGACGTACATGATTATGCTGCATCTGAACGGCATGTACTCGTTCATCGCCGACCCCAGGGACACCACCCTGGTGGACATCGCCAAGGGCCAGCGTCCGGACATCGTGGACGTGGTGACCAAGGTGTACAATGGCGAGCATGTTGACCGGGGCGGCCTGTCCAAGGAACTTTTGGACTATGCCAAGACGGTGGACGTTATTTTGGGCCGCACGCTGTATTCGGATTCCTGGCTGGAAGTGTAGTGCAAGCGGAATAAACGCGGGCCCCTTCCACGGGGAGGGGCCTGCTGTTTTTGGGAGTGGCTTGTGGCGCGCGTGGATGACTACACGGAAGCGAAAAGGCTTGCGGCCAGCGAGCTTGCCGGAAAAATGGCGCGGGATCTTGCCAAAAGCTCAGGCCTGGACACCGCGAGCCATGACACGTTGCGCATTCCGTTTTTAAACCGCGTGTATCTGGTCAAGCTGCCGCAGTTCCGGTTCGAGGACGAGAGCGACCAAAACGCCCATGTGCCCTTGCAGGAGGAGGTTCTGATTCTCCATTACCTCAAGGCCGGGGACAAGGCGCCTCCGCATTCCGACTGGGTGACGTACCGGGAGATTCCCGGGGCGGCGTTTTATTTTTCGGCGTTTTCCAAGCGCGCGCTGGAGCCGTTGAAGAAGTTTTTCGGCGGCAACCTGTTTGCGCTCAAACGCTCCGCCGCCAAGCTGGACGGCATGCCCATCGAGGTGGGGGATTTGGCGTATGAGTTCCGTCCCTTTCCTTATGTTCCGATTCAGGTGGTCATGCATGTGGGGGACGACGAGTTTCCCCCCGAGTCCAACATCCTTTTTGACCGGGGCGTGGGCCGGATGCTGTCCCCGGAGGACTTGGCGTGGCTTGCGGGGATGCTGGTTTACCGGCTTATCGCGTTGTCGAAGTGAAGTAACAGCAAGGAATTACTAAAAAAATCTTCTATCGTTTGTTGTAATTCCTTTCCATTCGAGACGGCCCGGTGGTCGCTCAGACCCGCGCGCAACCGGTCGTCATCCCGGAGAATGCCGGGATCCAGGCTTTTTTAGAGACCCTGGCCCCCGGCTTTCGCCGGGGCGGGGGGAGCGCCGGCCAAATAGAACGATCAAGCCAATCGGAAAGTTATTCTGAAAAACGTTCTACATCCCACCGCGCTGGCCGGCACAGTTTCCGGACCACGGGATCCTCCTCTATTTGCCGGGCGGCTGTTTCATGGACGCCCTGGCTATGGTCATGCTCACCGTGCCCATATTTTACCCTGTGGTCCTTGCCCTGGGCTTTGACCCGATATGGTTCGGCGTGGCCATCGTCCTTATCACGGAAATGGGCGTCGTCACCCCGCCCGTCGGAGTCAACGTGTATGCCGTGGCCGGAGTTGCCCGGGACATTCCCCTTGAAAAAATATTCAAATGGGAGGTAATTGCAAAACTCTAAGAAACGACAAATTTGAGGTAGGCCGGGTGGTTCCGCCCGCAGGGCAGGTTCACCCAACACGAAGGAATCATTTAGAAATGTTGGGTGAACCCGGGCCTCGCGGCCCGGAACCACCCAACCTACGCCTCATTTTGCAATTACCTCAGGGGTCATGCCCATGGTCATCCCTCTTCTGATATGTCGGCTTCTCCTCCTTGCCTTTCCGAAAATCGCCCTGTTTCTGCCCAGCCCTATGAGGTGAGAGATGGAACCCGGTTCTGCCCTCAAATGGCGGGAAGCGGCCCTTGCGCTGCTTCTCGCCTTGTTTTTGGCCCCGGTCCCCGGAGCCCTGGCCCTGGAAATCGAACCTGTCCCGCAAACCGGGCATGGGGCGGATGTCCAGGCTGTCGCGTTTTCACCCGACGGAGAACTTGCCGCCAGCGCCTCCCGGGACGGGACCGTGCTGCTCTGGACCCGCGAGGGACACATCCTCCGGCGGATGAGCGGACACAAAGGCGGATTCAACTCTGTGGCGTTTTCATCCGACGGCCTTCTCCTGGTAACCGCCTCATCCGACGGCTCCGTCCGCACATGGTCCCTTTACGGGGAACCCAAGGGCGTGTTCGAGGGTCACAGCCAGGCCGCGACCTGCGCGGTTTTCTCTCCGGACGGCGGGGCTATCGCCTCCGCGTCCCAGGACAACACCGCCCGGCTGTGGATCCCCGGCAGCCCGGCAAAGGTTCTCTCGGGCCATGAGGCCGCTGTCCTCTCCCTTGCCTTTTCGCCCGATGGTCAAACACTGGCCACCTGCGGAAAAGACGGCAATGTTCGCCTCTGGTCTCCGGCGGGCGAGTTCAAAACAGCGCTCAAAGGCCCGGGAGCCGAGGCCAAATGTGTTGCCTTTTCAGCCGATGGTGAAAAGGCCGTGGCAGGTTTCGCCGACGGGTTCCTCCGCGTCTATGACCTTGCGGGCAACGCCCTGGGCGCCTTCCCGTCCGAGGGCCGGAGCGTCACAGCCCTTGCCCCGTGCCCGGACGGCAAACACGTCGCCGCGGGATGCATGGACGGCACATGGCGGATTTTTGGAATGGACGGCGCCCGCAAAGGTGTTTTCAAAGGGCACTCGGCCCCTGTGACGGGAATCGCCGTAAGCCCTGACGGAAAACGCGTGATCACCGGCTCCGAGGACAACACCGTGCGGTTCTGGAAGGCGGGCGTCCCTGCTCCCTCCCGCGCCGCCGCCCCTGTTCCTGTCCAGGCGGTTTCGTGGGCCGGGGACGGCCAGGCGGTTACCACGCTCTCCGGGAACGGAACGCTTGTGGAATGGAACCTGAACGGGCCGCTAAACGCGGCAGCCAAAGGACTCAGCGGGCCTCCGATGCCTGCGGCCATGGCACCGGAGGCTGATTTTGCCGCCGCGGGAACCATGGGAGGGGAATTGGTGCTGTTCAAGCCCGAAAGCCCGTCTCCCCAGACCCTCCGCGCCCATAAAAGACCCGTGAGCGCGGTGGCTGTTTCGCCCAGAGGCGACAAAATCGCCACCGCAGGCAAGGACAAACTCGTTTGCCTGTTCTCAAGGGAAGGACGGCCTCTTGGAACACTCGGCCCGGCCCGTGAATGGGCGGGCGCCCTGGCTTTTTCCCCAAGCGGACGCCAGCTTGCGGCGGGCGCCCGGGACGGCGGGATTTTCCTTTACACGCTGGCCGGGGAAGGAGCCACCGTCGCGTTTCCTCCAAACAACTCTGAAACCCGCGCCCTGGCTTTCTCCCCCCAGGGCGGCATCATCGCCCAGGCATGCCAAAACGGCGAAACCCGCCTTTTCTCCATCCTGGGCGCCTCCCTCGGCGTTCTGCCCGGACAAGGCGCCGCGGCCACAGGACTCGCCTTTTCCAAAAACGGCTCTCTTCTTGCCACCACCTTTGCGGACGGAACGGCGGTTGTGCGGGAGATGCCCTCCAAGCGCGTCCGCGCCACGTTCCGGCGCGCGGGGGGCGCGGCCTGCGCCGCGTTTTCTTCGGAAGGGGACCGGCTTGCCCTGGGCGGAAAAAACGGCACGACACAAATTTTTGATGTGAACAACGGAGAACTTCTTGTCACTCTGGTTTCCGGCCCTGGCGGGCAACAGGCCGCGTTCGCGCCGGACCTTGCCTTCCTGGCGGCGCCGGAAAGCCCCGGTCTCTTGCGGTTTACCAGGGGCATCATCAGCCTTGGCGCCGGGGAGCTTAAACGGAAAAACACCCCGGGCGCCCTGTCCGCCCTGCTCAAGACGCGAAGCGCGGCCAAAGGCCCCGCGCCCGGGCTTTCTTTTGACAACTCCGGCGGACCGGCAAAACAGAAGGACGGAAAACTCATTTTCCGGGTGACTGTCTCGGATGACAGACCAAGGGCTGTGGTTTACGTCAACAGGGACGGCGCCCAGGTCCGGAGGCTGAAACAGTCCGGGGGGACATATCTGGCGGAAATCACCGTTCCTCTGGATTACGGCGCAAACTTGGTTGAAATGATAGCTCAGGACGCGGACTTCTTTGTAAGCGCTCCCCTTGTGTTTTCCGCGCTTCGGAGCGTGGAGAAACCCGCTCTTCTGCCGCCCTCGGCCCTTCCTCCGCCGCCTTCCCGGAAAAAAGCGGAGGAAACGGAAAAGTTGGAGGAGAAGGAGGAGGACGCGGCGCAAAAAATGGAGGAGGAGGCCCTTGTCCCGGCCGCTGCTCCTGAAACGCCCGGAATCCCCGGGCTGGAAGATACTCCTCCTGTCGCGGCCGAGGAAAAGCCACCCGGCACAGTGGATCCCGTCCTGGAGGAAATCCCTCCTCCGGCGCGTCCGGCGCCCGTGGGGGAAAGCCCGGACACAAGGCCGGCCCCGCCGCCGGACCCGGAGGCCCTCAAGCCTTTGGTTCCTGTGGCGCCGGTGCAATGGGAGCTTGCCGGGACAACACCCGCTCTGCCCCAGCCCGCAAAGGAAACAGCCAGGGCCTTGCCTGCCGGGGAGGACTCCGCGGGCGGCGCGGCAAACCAGGAGGAGGCGGCAAGCCCTTTTGTTCAACCTTTTCACGCTGACGCGCCCACCCTCCACATTCTGTCCATCGGAATCGGACGCCACGCGGATAAACGGGACAACCTGCAAACCGCGGAAAAGGACGCCAGGGCCTTTGCCAGCGCCATGGAGCGCCAGGCCGGAAAGATGTATGGACAAATCAACTCTGTTTCCAAGGGCGCCCTGGCGGACCCGACCTTCAAGGATCTCTACGCGCTTCTGGATACCATTTACCCCAAAGACTTTCGGGAAAACGATACTCTTGCGGTGTACATCACAGGCCGCGCCGCGCGGGTAGGGAAAGAACCCTGTCTGGCAACGGCGGGCGCCTCCCTGGCCCGGCTGGACAAAACCGGGGCGGACGAGAGAATCGTTCCCTTCTCCCTTCTCCTGGACGCGCTCGCGCCTCTTCCCTGTAAAAAAATCATGTTCCTGGATGTGGTGTGGCCCAAGGGCTCCCGCAAAAGGATAGACGAGGGACTGTGCGAGGACATGGCGCGCGCCGCAGGCAAAGCCGGCGTCTTTGCCATAGGGTCCACCAAGGAAGGCCAAACCTCCCGCGCGCTTCCCGGCCGGAAATCCGGAGTCTTCGCCAAAATCCTTATAGACGGACTTGACAGCCTCCAGGCCGATTTGTCCGGAGACGGCAAAGTCACGGTGGAGGAATTAAAAGACTATCTCGCGCGAAGACTTCCCGAAGCCACCGGAGGCGCCCAGACCCCTGTCTTTGGCCCGCTCAAAAACTTCCATCACTTGCGCGGGGAAACCTTTGTGCGGTATTAAACACCTGATGACTCCGGGATCATCCCCGCGCGCGGCGCGCGGCCAACTCCGACAAACGGGAAAAACTGCCATGGCTGCCATCCACCAACCAAACCGGCGCGTTCTCCTTGGAGCCGCGGCCCTGTTCGCAGCCCTTTGCGCCCTGCTTGCGGGCCCGGGCGACAGCCTTGCTTCCCAGACCCAGACGCTGGATGTCTTCTCCAACGCCAGCGTCTCCCTGGGAGGGGTTTCCAGCGCGCGTGAAAAAGCGTTGACCTGGGCACTGGAGTCCGCTGTCCAAGAGGCGGCCCTTGCCCTGTTGCCCATGGAACGGCTTGCGGGAAGCTACCCTCGTGCTGTCCAGGCCCTGTGCAAGGACGCGCGCTCCTTTATCCAGGACTACCAGGTGCTGGCCGAGGAACGGGATGGCGACGTTCTCCGGGTGATTGCCCGGGTGACGGTGAACACCGGCGCGATGCAGGATCGGCTTGCCTCCGCCGGTCTTTTAAACACGGATTCCGTCTCCGTGCTGGTTGTTTTAAGCGAGCAGGGTCCGGACAATGGCCGCACCCTGCCATGGTGGCACAAAGGACTTTCCGGCGCTCCGCCTTCCTTCGCGGAAACGGCCCTGGTCTCCGGAATGGAGGCAAGGGGCTACACCGCTGTGGACGGGGCCGCCGCCATCCAAAGCGCCATGTCCGCCCCCGGCTTTGACCAGGGTCCCTTGAATCCCAGAACCGCGGCCCTTCTCGGCCAGTTCGCGGAAGTCTCCCTGGTGGTTTTCGGAGAAGCCACCGCCACTCCCGCCCCCTCAGGAAACGCCCTCACCGCCAAAGTCAGCCTCACAGCCGTCCGGGGCGGCTCCGGGGAAACCGTGGCCCTTGCCTCCGGGGAAACAACCCGCGCCTTGACGGGTCTGGAAAACGACGCGGAGGAAGCCCTGCGTAAAGCCGCGGAACTGGCGGCGAGCGATTTGGACGCCAAAATCTCCGCTTCAATCTCCGCCGCCTTTCCGGACGCGGGCGGGGCAGGCAGTCCCGCAGTCCCCGCAAACCGGATCGCGTTGCGCCTGTCCGGAACCAGCCCTTTTTCCCGATTCGTTACCTTTAGGCAGGCCCTGGCCTCCGCGCCCGGAGTTTCCGCAATCATTCCCATCCGCACCAGCCCCACCGAGGTGCAAGTTGCTGTTGAATACCAGGGAAGCTCCGAATCTCTCGCCAAGACCATGGGGACCCTGACCTTCCAGGATTTTTCCGTGGCGGTTTCCGAAGCGGGAGAAGCTGTGGTCATCGCGGAACTCAAGCCCCTTGCGTCCGCCGCGCCCGCTGTTCCGGAAAGGCCGGAAACCCGGTTCTCGGATGTGGAGGAGCCTGAGTACGCTCTGCCCGAGGCGTATTCCATGACACCCGGGGCGGCCTCTGGAGCGGCGGAAGGCGCTGGAATGACTCCGGGAACTGTGGAAACAGCGTCACCGGAGGCTTGGGATTTAAGTCCATCCGTTCCCGCGGTTTTTCCGGAAGGAGCCGTGACAGAGGCGGCGCCCTATTCCAGGGATGTCTCTCCTGTGGAAGGCTTGGTTCCTGTTCCGGGAGAGAGCGGGGCGTTGCCCGGAAGTGAGGACACAGGCATCCCCGCGGATGCCGGGAACGCGGCGGACGCGCCGGGAGAAGGAACCCTGCCAGGGGTGTCTTCCTTGCCGGAGGCCCCGGGAGCGCCCTCGTCCCCATGGCAGGACACGCCTGCTTTGACACAGCCGCCCGCGCAGGCGGACACCGAAGCGCAGGAGGCGCCTGTATCCGGGGCTGTCCCGGCGGACGCGCCGCC
>JAGVGH010000009.1 GCA_020057225.1 Desulfobacterales bacterium
CGCAGGTTCACCCGACAATATCCTCATATATCTTTAAGCAAGAATGCTCACATAAGTTAGCGCCTATGGGGCAACCCCCTGTGGTTGCCCAATTCTCCAGGGTTGCACCCTGTCAGGGCAGGCGCGGGGGCCTGCCCCTGCAATTTCACGGCATCCGAAATTATAAATGTTATGCCGCGATAGTCCCGCTCCGCGTGTTTTTGTCCCGCTTCACTGAAAGGCACTCCCCATGTCCCGTTCCGCCCTGGTTGCCGTGTCCTCTGTGCTTGTCGTCCTTTGTTTTGCTCCGCTCTGCCTTGCCCAGGATATCCAGGCCAAACCGCCGGAAAACGCGGCGGCCCGGACAGACACACCCGCCAAGGCGCGCGGGGAATACGAGTTCGCCCTTGCCAGTGAAAAACAAGGCGCGCTTGAAAAAGCCTTGGAAGGCTACTCCAGGGCCATCGCCCTTGACCCCGGCTACGCCCCGCCGTTTCGGGAGAGGGCCGGGATTTATTTCCGAAAAGGTGATTTCGCAAAGGCCGCGGAGGATTACACCCGCTATCTCGGGCTCGAACCCAAGGATACCCAGGCCCGCTACTTCCGAGGACTCGCTTACAGCTCTTTGGGCGAGCACGTAAAGGTCATCGAAGACACCAGCGCCATTCTCGCGCTAAATCCCCGGCATTTTCCGGCGCTCATGAGCCGGGGCGCCGCCTATCTGCATCTGTACGAATACGCCTTGGCCCTTCTGGATTTTGACAAGGCGCTCAAGGCCGAGCCTTCCCAGGGCGCGGCCCACGCCTCCAGGGGGCTGGTGTTTGAGCGCACGGGACTTGCGGACAAAGCTCTGGAGGAATACGGACGGGCGCTCAGCCTGGCGCGGAAGGTTCCCCAAATCCACTACCGGCGCGGCGCCCTCCTTGCCCGGCAGGGAGACCTGGAGGCCGCGGCCCATGATTTGTCGGTTGCGCGGGGGCTTTCACCCGGAAACGCCGGCACCCTGCTTTTGCTGGGCGCGGTGGAGCGGTGGAGGGGAAGAAGCGACGAGGCCGCCATCCATCTCGCGCGGATTTTGGAAACAGACCCCGAAAACCAGGAGGCTCTCCGCCTCTCGGCCCTGGCCCACAAGACCCTTGGGGAAGGGGCAAAGGAAAAGGAGGATGTCCGGCGGCTTCTCCCCCTTGCCACGGAGCCTCCCATGCTGCCCTGGGCGGCGGCCCGCGCCGAGGCTTTGAAACTCACGCCCGGCGACAAAGGGCTTCCCGAGCCTGCCCTTTCCCTTCAGTTTACCAAGGACGGAAAAAAGGTTGTGGCCGCGTTTTTCTCCCGGGATATCCGCGTTGTCCCCACAGGGGAACACACAAAACCCGCGCTGTTTGCCGCTGTTCCCTCCGGCGAAACAGGGCCTTTTGCCCGGGTGACGGCGGCTGCCCTTTCCCCGGACGGCAAGACCCTTGCCGCGGCCGGACTTTTTTCGGGCAACGCGGTGCTGCTCTACGATACCCAGGGACGGGTTTCCGGCGAAATCCCCTCGGCCGCGCCGGTTCTTTGCCTGCGCTACCAGGCCAACGGCCAGGCCCTTGTGTTCGGGGACATGGACGGAAAAACCCGGGTTTACAATCCTGTGACGCGGAAGATCACGGCGGAGCTGGCGGGCCACAGGGACGCGGTGGCGGCCGCCGCCCTTTCCCCGGACGGCAGGCGCGCGGCCACATCCGGGCTGGACGGGACGGTCCGGCTGTGGGACACGGCCACAGGGAAACCCGTTGCCGTGCTGACAGGGCACGAGGCGCTTGTCACGGATTTGGACTTCACCCCGGACGGCAACGTTCTCGTCACCGCGGGACAGGGGGAGTGCGTGCGCGCCTGGGACGCGAAAACAGGCGCGTTCGAGGGAGTTCTGCTTCCGGACGCGCCCCGGTCCGTGGCGTTTGCGCTTTCCGCCAGCGGGATCCAGGGGCTTGCCAGCGACGGCAGGGTGTTTCCTGTTCCGGCGGGGGAACCGTTCCAGGTGTTTACTCCCAAGGAACCGGCCCTGGCTGTTGCGCTCGCGCCGGACGGGGGCGCCGCGGCGTTTGCGGGATACGGCGCGGACCCGGTGGTGGTTGCGCGGGCGGGGGGTGCCGGGCAGGGCGGTCCGGGGACGGAGGCGCCTTGGGTTAAATAAAGGGGGGACGCTTTTACAGCGGCTTCCAGCATCCTGCCCTTCCCATGGCCGTCATCGTGCGTCCGGCTACAACGTCACCCCGGCGAGCCTCTCCAGGGCCTGCACATACTTTTCCCGGGTTTTGACGATAACCTCCTCCGGAAGCTTGGGCGCCGGGGGCTTTTTCTCCCACTTGATCGCTTCCAGGTAATCCCGAACATACTGCTTGTCGTAGCTGTCCTGGGAACGGCCCGGCGCGTAGGTGTCCAGGGGCCAGAACCGGGAGGAGTCCGGTGTGAGCACCTCGTCAATCAAAACAATGCCGCCGTCCGCGTCCTGGCCGAACTCGAACTTCGTGTCCGCGATGAGAATGCCGCGCGAAAGGGCAAGCCTTGCGCCTTCGGAGTAAATGGCGATGGACAGGTTCCGGACTTTTGCCGCGGTTTCCGCCCCTAAAAGTCCTTCCACCTCCTGGAAGGTGATGTTTTCATCGTGGGCGCCCGTCTCCGCTTTGGTGGTGGGGGTAAAAAGCGGCTCCGGCAGCCGGTCCGACTCCGCCAGCCCCTTGGGCAGGGGAATGCCGCACACCGCCCCTTCGGCCTTGTAGGATTTCCAGCCCGAGCCGGTGATGTATCCCCGGACCACGCACTCCACAGGCAGGGGCCGGAGCTTTTTCACCAAAATGCTCCTTCCCCGGAGCACGTCCGCGTGGGGCAGGCATTCGGGCGGAAACTCCTCGGCATTGGCGGTGATGACATGGTTGCCCACAAGCCGCGCCATGGTCCGGAACCAGTACAGGGATATCTGGGTTAAGACCTTGCCTTTGTCCGGCACCGGGTCGGGCATTACCACGTCAAAGGCCGAGAGCCGGTCGGTCGCCACCATGAGCAGGGCGTCCCCAAGGTCGTACATGTCGCGCACTTTGCCCCTGCGCGGGGCGGGAAGTCCCGCGAGATCTGTCTGCCAAACCGCCTGTGTCATTGTTTCCGGTCCTTTTTAAATTCTATGTTCGGATTATCTCCGCTTTTTGGGGAGATAATGGCGTTGTTTTTAAACCGGGCCGTTTACACCAAGCCCTAAAGCCTAAAGCCCAACCCGGCAAAGCCGGAGAATTCAGGAGTCAGGAGACAGGAGTTAGAATATCAGGGAAATCGCCCGGTTTCTAAAAAAATGGGCCTTTTTCCTCATAGCAGCCGCGGTGCGGCAAGGTTTTTGAGATCAGCCTGGGGTTTCAACCCCAGGACCACGGCACAGACCAAGGTGCAATCAGACAAGGTATGCCCTCACCCCGGCCCTCTCCCACAGGGAGAGGGAGATTGAGCGGGAGCTTTCAGCAGGTGGTACGGATTTTCCCGCATTTTGGTATCAGACATTATCTACGCAAAAAACGCGGATAATCCGGACATAGAATCTAACATCTAAGAGGTAATTGCAAAATTAAGCGTGGGTTGGGTGGTTCCGGGCCGCAAGGCCCGGGTTCACCCAACAATTATACCATTATTCCAAGATGTTGGGTGAACCTGCCCTTCGGGCGGAACCATCCAG
>JAGVGH010000276.1 GCA_020057225.1 Desulfobacterales bacterium
CAGTGGTAAGCGATAACGGCCGTCACATAACCGTAGGGGCGCACGGCGTGCGCCCGCGATGAAAAAGTGCCCCTAAAATCCTCCTCAGCAGTATTTAGGAATAAGCGCTAAGGAAGGAATGGGCCGACGGGCCTGCCAGGCTCGTCGGCCGCGGGACGGGACGCAGAATGCCATGGAACCGCTTGGTGTTCAAGAGGGAAACCGGCACAGCGCCCGGCGGATGGGAAAGAAGGCGGGAATGCGGGAGTCCGTGCGGGGTTTCCGTTGGCGCGCTTGTTTCCCTGATTCTTTCCAGGGGGAGGGATCCCGGGCGGGGGGAATAGTCCAACCTCCTTCATTCCATTGAATTCCTTGCCGTCTCTTTGGATAATGTGCTATTGTCCGGCAGTTTTTCTTGGCCCTTCTCCGCCAACCCCACAAAACGTCGCCATGCGCTTTCATCATAGGACATTCGCCATCCTCTTTGCCATCGTCGCGGCGGCCATCGCCGCGTCGGCGGGAATCATGCTGGCCAATTTCCAGGCCTACACCGGCCAGGTTGTGCGGGCAAGCGGCAGGGCCATGGACGAGGCCCTGCAAAACCAGTACGCCACGCGCGGGAAAAACCTGGGCGATGTCATGGCGGGCGCCCTGGTGTATCCTCTCTCGGTCCGCGACATGGAAGCCGCGGCCCGGGTGGCGGACGCCCTTCAGGATGATCCCGATATCCTTCGGATTTTCATCATCAGCCCGGAAGGCGTTGTATTGTACGCGAATCCTCCGGCCAGGGAGGGAATTGGCAGACCGGTCAAAGAGGTCTGGCCGGACGCGCCCGCCACGCCCCAGGCCCTGGTGGTTGACAACGGGGGACACCTCACGGTGGCCGCGCCCGTGCATGACAAGGGCGTTCTATTGGGCGCGGCGGTGCTCGTCCTTTCTTTGGAGGGCACCCGGGAGGAGGCGCGCAGGCACGCTCAGGAACTCGCGGCCTTGAACCGCCAGGGCATCCAGTCCCTCGCGCTTTGGCTGGCCGCGGCGACAGGAATCCTGCTCCTGGTGGCTGTTGTTTTCGCCCTGTTGCTCTCGCGCCATATCGCCGGGCCGGTTATGGCCCTCACCCAGGTCGCCGCGCGCATCGGCGAAGGGGATTACGGGGTCGAGGTGCCGGTGTACAGAAACGATGAGATCGGAGACCTTGCAAGGGCGCTCCGGGACATGGCTGCGAATTTGGACGACGCCAATTACGGACTGCGCACGGAAATCACGGTGCGCAGGGCCGCGGAGGAGGAGGCGGTCAAGTTCCGGTTTATCGCCGACACGGCCAAGGACGCCATGTCCATGATTGGCCGGGACTATGTTTACGAGGCGGTGAACGCCGCTTACTGCCGCAACCATGGCCGCGCGGCCAAAGACATTGTGGGCCGGGATCTTCCAAGCGTTTGGGGCAAGGAGGTTTTCACAACCCTTATCAAGCCCGCCCTGGACCAGTGCTTTGCCGGGGAAACCGTGTGCTACGAGGCGTGGTTTTCCTTTGCCGACAGCCCTCGAGGCTACTACGCGGTGGATTACTATCCGTTTAAAAACACGGACGGCGAGATTACCCACGCGGTGGTCATCTCCCGCGACATGACAGCCCGCAAGGTGGCCGAGGACGGGCTTAAAGAAGCCCACGCCGGGCTTGAAAACCGGGTCCGGGAGCGGACCGCGGCCCTGGAGGAAACCAACCGGGCTCTGGCCGCCGAAATCGAGGAGAGGCGGCAGGCGGAAGAGTCCCTGGCGCGGGCGTGCGAGGCCGCGGAGGCCGCGAACCAGACCAAGAGCGGGTTTTTGGCCAACATGAGCCACGAGATATGCGCGCCGCTTAACGCGATAACCGGCATGGCGGAGCTTGGGCTTGAGACAAGCATGAACCAGGAGCAGCGCCACATTGTTCTCACCATCGCCAACGAGGCCAAGGCGCTCCTGGGCGTTGTCGGGGGAATTCTGGACTTTTTCAAAATCAAGGCGGGCAAGCTTGAGCTGGAAAACATTCCCTTTGACCTCCATTATCTCATGGAGGACATGGCCTCCACCATTTCGCTTCTTGCCCGCAAGAAAGGGCTTGCCGCGTTTTTCCATGTGGCTCCCGGGGTGCCTGCCAAAGTTATGGGAGACCCGGGCCGGCTCCGGCAGATTTTAATGAATCTTGCCGGAAACGCGCTCAAGTTCACCGAGCATGGCGAAATCGAAATCAAGGTGGAACCCGCTGAGATTACGCCTAAAAAAGCGAACCTGTTTTTCGCTGTGCGCGACACCGGAATCGGCATTCCCAAGGAACAGCAGGCCCGCATTTTTGAGAGTTTCACCCAGGGCGACGGCTCCGCCAGCCGCCGGTACGGCGGCACCGGGCTTGGGACCGCCATTGCCCGGGAATTCGCCCGGATGATGGGGGGCGATATTGGAGTTGAGAGCGAGCCGGACAAAGGAAGCACGTTCTGGTTCACGGTGGTTTTGGAGAGGCAGGGGGAAGATCTCCCGGGGGAAGAGGAGGACAGGGTTGTCATCGAGGGCCTGCGGGTGCTTCTCGCAGAGGACAACAGCCAGGCCCGCGCCGCCCTGGAAGCCTCTCTGCGCGCCCAGGGCGCCCTTGTCTCTTCTGTGGAGTCCGGTCCCTGGGCCCTGGAGGCCATTTCCGGTGCGGGGAGCCGTGAGGAGTGCCCCGGCCTTGTTATCGCCTCAACAGGGATGGCCGGCATGGACGGCTTTGAGCTGGCAACAGCAATCCGCTCCGGCGGCCAGTGCCCCCGGGCGCCTGTGCTCCTTCTTGCCAGCCATGGTAGTATTGGAGACGGCAAGCGCTGCAGAGAGCTGGGCGTCGAGGGCTATCTTCCCAGGCCCATTGGCAACGGAGACCTGCGCGCGGCAATCGAGGCGGTGCTGCGCCTTGCCCGTGTTCCCCGGGAAAAGAGAGGGGACGGGGATTTGGTGACCCGGCACACCATCGCCGAATCCGGCAGAAAAAAGGTCCGCGTGCTGGTGGCTGAAGATTACCCCGCAAGCCAGCAGATCGCGGCCCGGCACCTCACGGGCGCGGGATACCACGCGGATATGGTATCTAACGGCAGACAGGCGGTTGAGGCGTATCTCAAACATTTTTACCATTGCATCCTCATGGATGTGCAAATGCCGCTCCTGGACGGGATGGCCGCGGCCCGGGAAATCCGTGAGATAGAAAACTCCCGCGCCCATGACAAAGGCGGAGCGGCCCGCCGGGTTCCCATCATCGCCATGACCGCCCACGTGTTCACAAGCCAGCGCCAGGAATGCCTGGACGCCGGAATGGACGATCACATCGGCAAGCCGCTCCGGAAAAAGGATTTGTTGCTGATGGTGGAGAAGTGGACCGGGCAGCGGGCCGGACTGGACGAGGATGCCATTTCAAAAATCAGCATGGGGGAGACCGATGGAGGCAATCCTGAACCTCCCATGAATTATGAGCGGGCGGTGCATGAGTTTGACGGGGACGCGGCGTTTTTAAAGGAAATCCTTGGCGCGTTTCTCGAAAACGCGAAAAAGCAGGCCGCATCCATCCGGAGCGCCATTGAAACCGGAGACGCGCTGACAGTCCAGAAAGAGGCCCACTCCATCAAGGGCGGCGCGGCGAATCTCACGGCGGACGGTTTGGCGGCCTGCGCCCGGGACATCGAGCGCACAGGACGGGACTCTGACCTGACAGGGGCGGCGGAGGCGTTCACCTTGTTTTTTTCCGAGCTTGAGCGTCTCGACGCCTATTACAGGGAGCTGATAAAAACCACAGTGTGATCGGAAAGAAACGAGGCTGTAACCGTCCTTATAGCGGACGCCGTACCTGTCAGCCGGGGCAAACTGGAGCGCGCGCTCACGGGCCTTGGGTGCAAAACAGTGACCTGCGCGGGCGGGGCCGGGGCATTGGAAATCCGGGGCAGACAAAGACACGGGTGGTTATCACCGACGGGAGCCTGCCCGGCATGAACGGCCCGGACCTGTGCCGGAATATTCGGGGGAACGATTCCGGCCAGTACACCTGCCTCATCATCCTTGCCCGGCAAAACGATGTGGCGAACCTCGTGGAAGGCATGGAGGCGGGCGCGGACGACTTCATCGCCAAACCCAGCGCCGGGAGGAACTCGTTGTCCGCGCGCGGGCCGGGCTAAGGGTTCTGCAAATCCAGTCCCGGGATGTGGTGATTTTTGCCCTTGCCAATTGCCGAAAGCCGGGACCCGGAAACCGGCTACCATCTCGAGCGCATCCGCAACCATTCCCTCATCCTTGCCCGCGCCCTTGCCGGGGGACCGTCCGCCCCGGAGGAGATTGACCAGGCGTTTTTGGACAACCTGTTTCTTACCAGCGTTCTCCGCGACATCGGCAAAGTGGGGATACCGGACAACGCGCTGCTCAAGCAGGGTTCCCTCACGCCCGCCGAGTTCACGGTGATGCAAGGAGCATTGCCGCATCGGCCACAAGGCCCTTGCGGAGGCCCTCCGTCTTGATCCCGGGGCGGGCCGCCTGCGCATGGCGGCGGATATCGCCCTGTTCCACCATGAGCGCCGGGAGGGATATTCCTTTATCGGCAAGAATTGCCGCTTTGTGCGATGTGTACGACGCGCTGGTGAACAAAAGGCTGTACAAGGAGGCCGTTAGCCACGAAATCGCGCGGGACACGGTGCTGAAAGAGCGCGGGCGCCACTTTAATCCGGTTATTGAGGACGCCTTTTTGAAAACCGGGAAGAAATCCGCTGAAATCCACAGGGTCTTTCAGGAAAAGTCGGAGCTGCTGAAGGGCCTCAGGGCGGGCGGCTGAAACAGGAAGCGACCGGCCGGAATGGACCGCGCCGGAGCCAATAAGGAGGAACGCATGGCGGTGAATGTGGTGGACAAGGCGGACGAGTTTGTGGCGGTGAAGACGGTTTTGGTGAGCGTTTCCAACAAGGAGGGGCTGGAGACCTTCATCCCTGAATTGGTCAGGCTTTGCCCTGGGGCGCGGTTTCTTTCCACCGGCGGAACCTTTTCCAGGCTTAGGGAGATTCTGGGGGACGAGGCCGGGGAGCGGCTCACCCAGGTGCAGGATTACACAGGACAGCCGGAGACCCAGGGGGGTCTGGTGAAGACTTTGGATTTCAAGATTTACCTGGGCATTCTCACGGAAACGTACAATGATTTCCACAAGGCGGACCTTGCCCGGACAGGGGCCACGCCCATTGACATGGTTGTGGTGAACCTGTACCCCTTTCGGGAGACGGTGGCGAAGCCCGGGGCCAGGGCCGAGGATATCCGCGGGCAGATAGACATTGGCGGGCCATGTATGATACGGGCCGCGGCGAAGAATTTTTTGCGGGTGGCCCCGGTGGTGGAGCCGGAGGATTATCCCACGGTTTTGGACGAGCTTAAGAAGAACAGCGGGTCTTTGGGGTTCCGTTTGCGTTACCGGCTCGCCCGGAAGGCGTTTGTCCACACGGCGGCCTACGACAAGGCCATTGCCGGCTATTTTGTGGCCACGCCCTTTGACTCGGTCTCGCCCTGCTATTCCATCGTCCGGTGATTCCGCCCGGACGCTAAGGCGGTTGTCAGAATTCTTTTATGATTGCCGAGGAGAGAATTGTCGGGTGAACCCGCGCGCGG
>JAGVGH010000012.1 GCA_020057225.1 Desulfobacterales bacterium
GAACGGCGCGGGACGCTGGCCGGAGGCCCGGGTCTGGGAGGAGATGCGCGCGCTGCTGGCGCTTGGCGAAGGGCGTTTTAACGAGGCCACAAAGGGGGCACGGCTGGCGATGTCCCGCGGCGGGGCGTCTCTCTGGGCTTTGAGGATTCTTGCGGAACAGGCGCGGCGGGAGAACAATTACGGCGAGGCGGCGGGGCTTTTCAACCGGGCGCTGGCCTTGTCGCCCGCGGACGGGCCCGCCCTGGCCGGTCTGTTTTTGACGGAAACCGCGCGGGGCGGCAGGGAAAAGGCAACGGAACTCGCGTTGGCGCTTCTTTCCATGGCCCAAAGAGAGGGGGACCTTGCCGCCCTTGTCAAGAGGGCAAAGGCCGCCGGAGTGGACGCAACCGGAATGCGGACCGCTTTGGAGTCCGCGCTCACGGGGGAGCGGGAGCGGCTTGGCAGGGAGCTTTTGGAGGACGGGGCGCCAGGAAGAGCTTTTCCGGACGCCCCTTGAAGCCTCATCCGTCAGCCGTCATTAGCCTCTGGTGGGTTTGGTGATGGTTGCGCTGTAAGTGGTGCCGTCGTAGTCCACAGTGAATGTGATGTCGGTTGTGCCCACAGTCCAAGCGCTGATGGCAAAATCCGGGCCCACGTCAGTTCCCACATCCGTCAAGGCGTAGGTGGGGTTGGTGACGCCGGCTAAAAGCTGTTTGGCGAAATACTGGTTCACGCGGGCCTTCATTTCGGCCACGGCGCCGTCAATGGCTTTTTGCTTGGCGGTGGCCTGCATGTCAAAGTATTTGGGTACGGCGACCGCCGCAAGAATGCCGATGATGACAAGCACGGCGATGATTTCCACGAGGGTGAAGCCTTTTTGTTTCTTGAGATTTTTGCGTAACATGACTGTTGTCCTTTCAAGCGTTGGGGTGAGGCGCTGTTATGGGTGATTGAAAACTCCGTTTTGCCGGATTGCCGGTGAAAACTGGCTTAAGCTGATTGTTGCTCCCAATCAGGCCAAAATACACATAAACCACGCGGGATTCCATGCGGAATAAAGCGAAAATGGAATTTCTGCCCTTCCCAGCTTCTTTCCAAATATACAGCATGCCCTGCCCCGAGCCAACACAAAAAATCAACGACGTGAAAAATTATTTGATGACCTTTGCCAAATCCCACATGGGCAGAAAAATCGCCAGGGCGAAAAACCCCACCACCGCCGCAAGACCAATGGTCAAAATGGGCGTGATGGCCTCCGCAAGCCTCCCCACCGCGTATTCCACCTCCTCGTCGTAATGCCGCGAAATCTCCCGCAGCATCTCCTCCAGGTTCCCCGATTCCTCCCCAATGGCAATCATGTTGATGGTCATCGGCGTGAAATACCGCGCCTTCCGCAAAGGCGCCGAAATCCCCCGCCCCTCCTCCAGGCTTTCCCTTATCTTGTCAAACTCCCGGGCAATGGCCGCGTTGCCGATGGTGCCGGAGAGTATCCGCATGGATTCGAGCACGGTCACGCCGCTGGACTGAAGAATGGCGAAGATGCTCGCGAACCGGCTCATGGCGCCCTTGACGAACAAGGGCCCCAGCAGCGGGAATTTAAGGAAAAGCCAGTCCCGGGTGTATTTGCCCTGGGGGCTTTTCATGTAAAAATATAAAAAAACTCCCAGTCCGATGCAACCAAAAAGGCAGGGCGCCCAGTACGCCAGTAAAAACTTGTACAGGGTAAAACAGATTTGCGTGGGAATAGGCAGGTCAATCTTCGCGGATTCGAAAATGCGCACGAACTTGGGCACAACAAAGGTGAGGAGGACGAAAAACGCGATGACCAGGGCGAGGATGACAATAATGGGGTAGGAGAGCGCGCCCTTGATATCGTTTTTTACCTTGTGCTCGTGGGAGATGATGTAGATGAGGCGGTCCAAAACATCCGACAGGGCTCCGCTCATTTCGCCCGCCTTGATCATGCTGAGATAAATGGGCGGAAACACCCGGGGGTGTTTGCGCATGGAGCCGTACAGGCTTGATCCCTCCCGGATGTCCTGGGACATGAGGGCGATGGTTTCCCTAAGCCGCGCGTTCTCCGTCTGCTCTTCAAGCACCCGCAGAAGCTCCAGGATGGAAAGACCGGCCCGGAGCATGGTGGAGAACTGCTTGGTGTAGAGGATGAGATCCTTGGCCCGGACTCCTCCAAAGCCGCCCATCCCGCCGCCCTTGGCCTTTTCCCTGGCCCGGGTGACCTTGTTGGGAATGTAGCCCTTGGCTCCAAGGATTTCCATGCAGTGTTGGCGGCTTTCGGCCTCCATGGTGCCGCTGACCGACGTGCCGCTCGCGGTGTAGGCGCTGTAGGAAAATTTGGGCATGAAAGTGTCCTGCCGGCTGGGCCGGGGTTGATTTCCTTAGTGTTTTAAACCGGCGGAGCCGGAGAAGTCAGGAGTCAGAATAAAAAATCATATTTTGTTGTATTTTTTAGTTAGAAAATGGGCCTTTCTCCTCATGGCAGCCGCAGTGCGGCAAGGCTTTTGATTTAGCCTGGAGTTTCAACCCATAAGCGCCAACTTACCTTAATTGCATGCACATTGTTATTTTTGGGTAGTTCCGCTAGAATAATAGGTGTTGGGTGAACCCGCGCGCGA
>JAGVGH010000042.1 GCA_020057225.1 Desulfobacterales bacterium
CGTCTTTCGCGCGCGGGTTCACCCAACACTAATTACTATAGCGGAACTACCCAAATATAACAATATAAATGTCATTTAGATAACTTAGCGCTTATGGGGCAGGCCCCCGTGCCTTCCCTGACAGGGTGCAACCCTGGAGAATTGGGCAACCACAGGGGGTTGCCCCTGCGGCGCCAATGAAGTGGCCAAGACAAAGACATTATCATGGCTATGGGCGCCAGTATGCGAAAAAATCAACGTACCATTCTACTAGCGGTAGCGGTTCTACGTTGGTTACTTCATCTGCCCATGCCGTTAACGTGGTCATGGCGTGCGCTTTTAACAACAAAGCAAGTTGAAGTGTCATCTCGAGCGAAGCGAGAAATCTTGTCTTCGATGGGCATCCGGTTAACGGCAAGATTTCTCGCTTCGCTCGAAATGACAGGTTGAGACGTCTTACTCTCGCTTGTTTTGAAACTCGCCAAAGTTGAACTCTAGCGAAAAGGCTCAGGCCGTGTCGGGATTGACCACCATGACCGGAACGCGGGATTTGCGGACGACCCGTTCGGCCACGCTGCCTAAGAGCACCCGCTCGAAGCCTCCGCGTCCGTGGGTGCCCATGATGACAAGGTCGCACCTGCCGGATTCCGCGGCTTTGAGAATTTCCTCCGCAGGGCGGCCTGTGGAGATCCTTTTTTCCAGCCTGGAAAATTTTTCGAGGTCTTCCTTGTTTTCCCAGAAAAACCTGTCAAACACTTCCGCCGCGTGTTTTTCCATTTCCTTTTGGAAGATCCCGGCACTCGGATGGGGCACGTACCCCCCGCCCAGAAGCGCCAAATCCTCCACCGCGTGGAAAAGGATTACCTCCGCATCGAACTTGTCCGCGAGGGAAAGCGCGAGGGAGAGAACCGCGCCTGTTTTTTCAGAAAAAACAACAGGCACCAGGATGCGTTTGATTTCCTTCTTGACCACTGTCATTGGCAAACCTCCATTTCCATCATCTGAAGGTGGAGTGTTACAGGCGCCTTCCGGTTGTGCCAGGGACATGGCCAGTTCATAATGCCTTGGACGGCGGGGAAATGCAACCATAAAACGCAGCCGGGGAAACCCTGGGCGGGTGCGACGGGTAATGCCGCACACCCGCTGAGGGCTCCCGCCCGATCTCCCTTTTCCTGTGGAAGCGGGCCTGGGTGAGGGCATCCCTTTTTCCATGTCTGATTGCGTTTATAGCGGTTGTCAGAATTCTTTTCCGATTGCCGAGGAGAGGATTGCCGGGACCACCCGCGCGCGAACACCCCTTTTGCCATAACACATCACCCCGGCGCGCGCGGGTGGTTCCGGCTGTCCAGTCCTGGTTTAAAGTTGACACACCGCGCCACCATAATTCTTTCCGAGGGTGCGGCGCTGGCCGCATGCCTCGAGGGTTGTTTGTGGCGCCTGGGGGCGGGGGGGGAGGCGCGCGTCTTGCCAGAGACACCCTAAATATGTCGCGCTGCAAGACGCGTGACGCCCCCCCCGCCCCCAGGCGCCACCCCACCGTGCTCCCCAGGCCTTTTAAGCAGCCGCATGCGCCTGTTCCGGTATTCTGTACCCAAGGCTTGTGTGCGGCCGCCGCGTATCGCCGCCGCCTTTCCTGATTATCTCCCGCAGACGCCGCAGCTCCGCCCCATAGGCGTTCCAGAACTGTTCCCGGCTCAAACCCCCGGCGTCATGCATGCGCCGAAGGACGACAAGGGCGCTCACTTTAAAGACCCGCGCAAGGCGGTTTGCCTCCGCGAACACATCCGCGTCTTTGTGATACTCTTCCCTGAAAATGTCGAGCGGGACCAGCAGTTCCGCAGCCACCTGGCCGCACCAGCTTTCCACCTGGCGGGAGTGGATGGAGGCGGGTGTCGCATCGGACAGCGCGGTCTTGCCAGCCCACACATGGGCGAGTTCATGCGCAAGGGTGAACATTTGCCCGGCCTTGGTGTCCGCGCCGTTGATGAACACAAGAGGGGCAAGGTCATCCGCAAGGGCGAAGCCCCGGAACTCCCGGGGGTCGAGTTTCCGGTGGTTGTTGCTTCCCACGACGCCGCTCACCATGACCAAAACACCGAAATTGTCCGCCTGGGCAATAAAATGGCGCAGGGCCTCTTCCCAGGTTTTCATCCCCTGGCGCGCCCCGATGTCAAAGCCAAGGGCGGCGCGCATCTTTGCCGCTGTGCCGGTGATTTCATCCCCCGGCAAAGCGGCGCCCGCGCATTTCAAAGGCGGCTCGCCGATGGACCGCGCAAAGTCCCGGTACCACTCCTGCCGCTGCTGGCAAATATAGAGGGTGTCGAGAAGGTCGGGACTCGGACGCCCGAGGCGCTCGTTGTCCACAGCGCGGTAATCCGGGATGGGAATTGTCTCGACAGGCGGCTCCGGAAGAAAGAAGAACCCGATGGGGGTGCGCGTGGCCTTTGCGAAAGCCTCCATCTGCTTGAGCGTGGGGCCTTCCTTGCCTTGTTCCCACAGGCCGAGCCTGGGGAAGTGTTTCATCAGGCTTTCCGTAGTCCTGCCCGACCGGGCGCGCGCCCACCGCAATAATTCAGGTTTGACGGAAAGCCGGTTCATGCCGCCTCCTGCCGCGCGTCTGTCTTGCCCGTGTCCGCCGAGGAAACCGGGGGGGGCGCGGTGTTCACGGGATTTCCCAATCGTGTCCGCGATTCTATCATGTGCCGAGTCTAAACGCGACCAGTATCTTGGATGACAGCGTTCACCAAACCCTCCGTGAGCCGCAAGCACAGGGTGCCCCGCGCGCTTGCCAAGTCCCCAGGAAATATTTTTCCCCGCCTAGTGCTGCATAACATTTAAAATTTCGGATGCTGTGAAATTGTAGTGGCAGGCCCCCGTGCCTACCCTGATAAGGCGCAACCCTGGAAGATTGGGCAACCACAGGGGGTTGCCCCATAAGCGCTAAGTTGTTTGATGAATTCTAACATACCGATATAATTGATTTGTTCGTGCGCGTGGAGTATCTAATAATGCATTGGATATTTCATC
>JAGVGH010000290.1 GCA_020057225.1 Desulfobacterales bacterium
AATTGCAAAATGAGGCGTAGGTTGGGTGGTTCCGGGCCGCAAGGCCCGGGTTCACCCAACAATTATACCATTATTCCAAGATGTTGGGTGAACCTGCCCCTCTGCCGGAACCACCCGGCCAACGCCTCATTTTGCAATTACCTCGGGACGTTTGCAATTACCTCTTGATACACTGGATGAGGGATGAGAATGGCAGGGAAACAAGGCATGCTAATCTATTACGCGTATTTCCATGACAGGCGTTTTGTTCCCATCCATGTGTCCGAACTTGTGGGCGCTCTTGCCCGGGAGGGCGCGCGGGTCCGCGTCTTCACCAGCGTGGACCCGGACCTTGCGGCCAGGGCCTTTAATATCCCGGAGGTGACTGTCACCAACCTCCGCGCTCCGGAGGTCCGCTTTTTCTCCGAGCCGCTCTTTGCCGCGCTCCTTTTCCCCGCCCTCGCCGCCAGCTTCGCCAAAAACCGCCCGGACATCCTCTATACCCGCCACGGAGCCGCGTCCCTTGCCGCCTGCCTCGCGGGAAAACTATTGGGGGTGCCCTGCCTGGTCGAACTCAACGACATCATGGAAGACAAGATCGCCTTTGCCAACGCTTCCCTTTTAAAAAAGGCGTATGTCCGTCTCTACCACTTCGCCAATCTCCGGCTCGCCTCGCGTATTCTGCCGGTCACAGAGGAAATCCACGCCCATTACGCAAAAAAACACGGGCTTCCCAGGGAGCGGTTCTTCCTTTCCCCCAACGGGGTCAACGCCGACAGGTTTTCCCCCAAACCCAAGGACCTTGCCCGGAAAAACTACGGTATCCCGGAAGAGACCAAGGTGGTGCTCTCCCTGGGAAGCCTCTTTCCCTGGGCCGGCCTGGAAACCCTGGTGGCCGCCGCTCCCAAAATTCTTGAAAAGCATCCGGACACGCTTTTTGTGATAGGAAGCGGAGAGGAGCCAGGGCTTTCCCGGCTAAAAACCCTGGCACGGGACGCGGGGCTGGGGGAAAAATTTTTGTTTCACGGGTTCATCCCCTGGGACGAGGCGGCCTTCTACATCTCCATGGCCGACCTGTGCGCCGCTCCTTTCATTTTCAGAAACACGCGCTCAGGCATCGCCTCCCTGCGGGTTCTCGCCTACATGGCCTGCGCGCGGCCTGTGGCGGGGTCGGATATCCCCGGGCTTGGCGACATGCTGGAAAGGACCGGCGCGGGCCTAAGCGTACACATGGATGACCCGGAGGCGCTGGCCCTGGCTGTCATCCGTTTGCTGGACGCGCCCGGAGAAGCCCGCGCCATGGGAGAAAAGGGACGGGTGTATATTTTGGAAAACCTTTCCTGGCGCGCCATTGCCCGGCGCGTTTTAGGCTGCGCGGAAACCCTGGCGCAAAAGGACACGCGTTAAATGTGCGGAATATGCGGTACGCTCCATCTGGATTTCGAAAAACCCGCCCGTGTGGAAACAGTACGGCGCATGGCGGACCAGATGGTCCACCGGGGCCCGGACGCGGAGGGGTTTTTCGCTGACGGCCCTGTGGCCCTGGGCGCCCGCAGGCTCGCCATCATTGATGTCGCCTCCGGACACCAGCCAAGGGAAAACGAGAACAAAACCGTCCACGTGGTCTTTAACGGCGAAATCTACAACCACGCCGCGCTCCGGGAGCGGCTTGTCAAGAAAGGCCATGTGTTTTGCTCCCGCTCCGACACAGAGGTGCTGGTCCACCTCTGGGAAGAGCGCGGCCCGGAAATGCCTGAAGACCTTTGCGGCATGTTCGCCCTGGCTCTTTGGGACGCGCCCGCGCGGACCCTTTTTCTTGCCCGGGACCGCCTGGGCGAAAAGCCCTTGTATTACCACGCGGACGCGGGACGGCTGGTTTTCGCGTCGGAAATCAAGACCCTTCTGGCCGCCGGAGACATCCCGGTCCGCCTGGACCCCCAGGCTGTGCATGACTATCTCACCCTTCGTTTCACCCCTTCTCCGGCAACCGGTTTTTCAGGTATTCACAAGCTCCCCCCCGCGCACTGGCTTTTAGCCAAACCCGGCGGCTGGACAGTCCGCCGGTACTGGGACATTCCGGATTTTTCCCCCAAAGGAGGCCAAAGCCTTGCGGAAAACGCCCGGACGCTGTCAGTCCTGCTTGACCGGGCAGTGGCTGGAAAGCTGGAGAGCGAGGTTCCCCTGGGCGCCATGCTTTCCGGCGGCATGGACTCCTCCGCCGTGGTCGCCGGGATGCGGAGCGCGGGACACGCGCGGATATCCACCTACACGGTGGACTATCCGGAACCTGGCCCGCACAGCGAGGCCGCCTACGCGCGGCTCGCGGCGCGGGCGTTCCAGACAGACCACCACGAAATCCTGGTTCCCGGGGAGAGCTTTTCCGCAGGCGTTTCGGAAACCGTGCGGATTCTGGAGGAGCCTCTCGCGGACATGGCGGCCCATCCCGTGCTCGCCCTTTCCAGGGAAAGCAGGGCAACCGTGACAGTGCTCATGACCGGCACCGGGGGGGACGAGCTTTTTGGCGGGTATCCTGTCTATCGGGAGGCGGCGCTCGGCGCTCTTCTTTCCAGGCTGCCCGGACATTTGTGGGAACGGCTGGTGCTCCCCGCCGCCGGATTTTTGCCCAAGGGGTTTCCGGGGAAAAATTTTGTCCGCCGCGCGCGGGTCCATCCCAAAGAGGTGTTTCTGGGAAGCTCCTGCGTGTACGGAAGCCTGGACGAGGAGGCGAAACGCGCCCTTTATACAAAGGATTTCGCCGGAGCGCTGGACTTCCGGCCCACAGGGCTGTTATGCCGGGAAACCATGGAACGGGCCAAAGGCGCCACAGCCCTCCAAACCATGGCCTATTGCGACACAATGCTCTGGCTTCCGGACAGCCACCTGATTATGACAGACAAGTGCTCCATGGCCGCGTCCATCGAAACGCGCTCCCCCTTGCTGGACCACGGCCTCGCGGAGTGGGCCGCGCGCCTTCCGGACGCCTGCCGCCGGACCCTTTGGGAGTCCAAGGTGGTGTTCCGCCGGGCCATGCGGGACAGGCTTCCCAGGGCCATTTTGAAGCGGAAAAAGCGGGGCTTTTCCACCCCGATCCATCTGTGGCTCAAGGCTCCGGACAACCCCATGGAACGGATGCTTTTGGAACCGGACGCCCGGACCCGTGTTCTGTTTAGACAGGCGCCTATACGGACGTTGTTTTCCCGGCACCGGGCCGGAGACGGGGATCAGTCCGCCGTGCTCTACACCCTTGTGGTTTTGGAGCAGTGGATGCGGGAATTCTTTGGTTAGATTCTATTTCCACTTTGGCGGGGCAATTGCAAAATAAAGCGCAGGCCGGGTGGTTCCGGGCCGCAAGGCCCGTGAGCACCCAATATTTCTAAAATGATTTCTATGTGTTGGATGAACCTGCCCTTCGGGCGGAACCATCCGGCCTACCTCAAATTTGTCGTTTCCATGAGTTTTGCAATTGCCTCGACAAGGTATATTTTGGGCTTGGACAACCCTGGGACAAGGGTCCGTTTTGAGACCAAGGTAAACATCACCACGCGGAGGAGGCGTAACGGCGGATTCATATTGACAACGTGGAATAGGGGACGTATTATTTTGTGGCAAAGTGCATCGCATTGGCGCTTTTAGCATCAGAATCACGTGATCCGAAGGAGGCGGCCATGGGAACCAAATCGTTACGAATCGAGGAAAGCCTGTTCCTCCAGGCCCAACGGCAGGCCAGAGTGGAACACAGGTCCATCAACGAGCAGATTCAATATTGGGCGAAGCTGGGCAGGGCCATTGCTCCCAAGATCAGCCCTGCGGAAGCGTTTTCAGTAACCCAGGGCCTCAAGGAAATCCATTTGAAACCATCTCCAAGCGTTTCCGTTGATCCCGATGCTGTTTGGAACGCGCTTGAGGCCGACAGGGCCCAGGGCTTTTCCGGAAAGCCGGTAACGGCGGCGCCTTTTTATTTTGAAGCCAGCCAAAGCAAATCCGGCCTCCTGGACAAGGTGAATACTCTGACCGGGGAAAGGCAGACCGGAAAATTTCAGGACGGCAAATTTGAGGCTGTCTAATGGCGGACACGAAACAACTCTGGGTTCTGGCCGGAGGAAACGGCGCTGGAAAATCCACTTTTTTTAATCACTATCTGTCCGGGCGCGGTATCCGGTTCGTCAACTCCGACCTGATCGCCAGGGATGTTGACCCGGATAACCCGGAACAGGCCAGCCATGAGGCCGCGACATTGGCGTCTGACATGAGGGAAAACCTGGTCAGGGAAGGCGTTTCTTTTTGCTTTGAAACGGTCTTTTCCCATGAATCCAAAATTGACTTCCTGGCCATGGCCAAAGCTTCCGGATATACGGTCATTCTGGTTTACATCCACCTGTTTGACCCCAGTCTGAATGAAGCCCGTGTTCATCAGCGTGTTTCCGAAGGCGGACACAATGTGCCCGCGGAAAAAATACGAACGCGCATTCCAAGAACCATGAAAAATGTGAAGACAGCCCTGCTATTGGCGGATGACGCCTGGCTTCTGGATAATTCGTCGGAAAAAGACCGGTTCAAACCAGTTGTCAGAATTAAGTCCGGGCGCTATGAAAAGAAGGCGGACCCTTTGCCGGAATGGGCGGCGGATTTGCTGCCCGCTGAATAAACGGCCGGTTGGGGGCTTGGAAGCGCCGCACCTTGCGAACGTCCGTTGCCAGGCAGGCCAGGGCGGAAGTGGAAGCCAAGCGGTCTCTGACGCGCCGTCATGGCAATCCGGGGACAATTTGGGAAAAAGAGCGCGGCCAAGGAGCGCGGCCAAGGAGCGCGGCCAAGGAGCGCGGCCAAGGAGCGCGGCCAAGGAGCGCGGCCAAGGAGCGCGGCCAAGGAGCGCGGGAAGAACAGTCAATAAAAAAATGGCGGAAGTGCATGGGAATCGAACCCACCCGGGACGTTTTTAGCGCCCCACACCGGATTTGAAGTCCGGGAGCCCCACCAGTGAGCTGCGCACTTCCGCGCGAATCCCTCTTTTAAGACAGAATCCTTGTTCTGTCAACGCCCCGGAGAATCCCAAATCCACCGCCCCGGTTAATCCGGCGGCTGGCGGCCGTGTGAAAAGGCTGCGCAGGCCGGTTTGGGGCCGGCCGGAGCCGGAATACTTAGCCCCCTGTGCGGCCAACCCGAAAAAGACCGTATTTAGCCTGTATTTGGAAGCGCCTCTCCCCTCTTCCTTTCCAGCGCCCCCTCCTTTACGCGAGGCGCTCCTTTGTTTCCCGGCATGTCCGCCCCAGTGCCGGAACATGCCATCTTTTTAGGTGGCTTGTCCGCGCCCCGGAACGGATTTATCCCTGTCCGTTTTTTTCAGAGTGTTAAGGAATTGTGACAGGGATGCGCGTCCGCGCGCCTGTCAAGAATCCCGCGGGCCAGCCGTCAGCAGGCCCTTGTCAACACAGCGCGCCCGCTTCCCGCCAAGCGGCCATCCCCGCGGCGTCCCTTTCCGGCTCATGTCCCTACACTTCCGCCAGGGCCTCCCGGGCCGCCTCGACGGCCGCGTCCACCTCGGACGCCCCGTGGGCCGCCGAGACAAACAGGGCCTCGAACTGCGAGGGCGGCAGATACACCCCGCGTTCGGCCATGGCGCGCCAGAAGGCGGCAAACAGCTTCGTGTCGCTGGTTTTGGCCTCGCTGAAATTCCGGACCGGGCCGGGAGTGAAAAAGAGCGTGAGCATGGACCCCGCGCGGTTGACGCAGCAGGCTTTTCCAGCGTCTTTGGCCGCTTTTGCAAGCCCTTCGCCCAGGCGCTTGCCGGTTTCCTCCAGCCGCGCGTGAAACCCGGGCTGTGTGACCTCCCGAAGGGTGGCCGCGCCCGCGGCCATGGCCAGGGGATTGCCGGAGAGCGTTCCGGCCTGGTACACAGGGCCTGCCGGGGCAATCTGCTCCATGAGCGCGCGCCTGCCGCCGTAGGCGCCCACAGGCAGGCCGCCGCCGATGATTTTTCCCAGGCACGTGAGGTCCGGGGTGATTCCAAAAAGCTCCTGGGCGCCGCCAGGGGCAACACGAAATCCCGTCATCACCTCGTCAAAGATCAACAGCGCCCCGTGTTTGGCGGTCAGCTCCACAAGAGTGTCCAAAAAGTCCCGGGACGGGACAACCACTCCCATGTTGCCCGCCACCGGTTCGAGAATAACGCAGGCCACACGGGCGCCCAGGGAGGCCATGGCCTCCTTGAACTCCGCCACGCCGTTGTAAGGAAGGGAGAGGGTCATCTCCGCCAGGGCCCTGGGCACCCCCGGGCTTCCGGGGATGCCCAGGGTCGCCACGCCGCTTCCCGCGGCCACAAGCAGGCTGTCCGCGTGGCCGTGGTAGCAGCCGTCGAATTTGATGATCACATCCCTGCCCGTTGCGCCCCGGGCAAGCCGGACCGCGGACATGGCCGCCTCGGTGCCGGAATTGACCATGCGGACCATTTCCATGGACGGCACGGTTTTCCGCACCAGGGCGGCCAGCATGGATTCGGTCTCGGTGGGGGCGCCAAAGGAGATCCCCCGCTCCATGGCCGAGGAAAGGGCTGCGAGCACCGAGGGATGGCGGTGTCCCAGGATAAGAGGTCCCCAGGATCCCACGTAATCTATATAGCGGTCGCCGTCCGCGGAGACCAGGAAGGGGCCGTCCCCGGATTGCATGAAGACAGGCGCGGCGCCCACCGAGGCGCAGGCCCGGACAGGGGAGTTGACTCCGCCTGGAATGAGGGTTTTGGCGTTTTCAAAAAGCCGCGAGGATTCCCGGGTGTTCATGGCGTGTCCTTTTACCGGCGGAGCCGGAGAAGTTGGTATTGAGGAGTCAATGTCATCAACTTAAGGCTGTCTTGGTCCTGTATTAAAAAATTGAATTATGGCAAGGGGTTAATCCCCCCTCACCCTGCCCCTCTCCCCCCGAAAAGGACCGGGGGGCGAGGGAATCCCGCGCGGCGCGTGTGGATAAAACGGCTTCCGCGCCAAGCGGACATATCAAAAAAAAGCAACGCTCTTTTTTCCCCAAGGCGCTGCCCAGCCATCATACGTGTTCTTGCCAAATAATCCAGCGGGGATATTCCCTCGCCCCTGGGGGAGGGCCAGGGTGTGGGGGAATCCTAAAGTTAATGACATTGATTGAGGAGTTAGGGGTTCAAATAATAAGAAAAAAGCCCTGGTTTGGGATTTTTATACTGAAAAACGGGCCGCTCTCCTCATAGCGGACGCGCAACGGCAAGGCTTTTGACGCCTGGGGTTTTACCCCCGGGGCCAGGACTGCCCCCTCACCCCGTACGGACGTTTTTGCGGCTGCCGGGAAGCGCCCGGCCAGAGCTTTGACAAAAACCTGTTCCCCAGGATACAAGGGAGTATTTCAGCCTCTACCTATCCAAGCGCCGGAAAAAGGTCAAGAGCGGGATGTGTGAAAGGAAACCCCATGCGTCCGGACCAGGCTGCGGAAAAACTCACCAAGTCGCTCGTTTACATCCTCTCCAGGGTGCCGGACGAGTTCGGCCTTGTGCCGGACGCGGAAGGATTTGTCCCGGTAAAAGAGCTGCTCAAGGCCCTGGCAGAGGAGGAGGGCTTTCGCCACGTGCGCGAGGGCCACATCAACGCCGCCCTTGTCCAGTCAAAAGAACCGCGCCTCGCCATCGCGGAAGGGCGGATCAAGGCCCTGGACTGGGACGGCTCCTTTCATAAAGGCCCGGTCCGGGACCTGCCCAAACTCCTGTACACCACGGTGCGCGACCGCGCCCACTCTGTTGCGCTGGAACACGGAGCGCGCCCGGGAGCCATGCCCTTTGTGGTTCTTGCCGCGGAAAAGGAGATGGCCCTGCGGATTGGGAGGCGAAGCGGCCTGAATCCGGTGCTCCTCACGGTGAACACCGCCCAGGCAAAGGCCCTGGGTGTTGTGTTCGACCAGCGCGGCGCAATGCTGTACACTGCTCCGGATTTGCCCCCGGGGTCCTTCAGCGCTCCGCCCCTGCCCAAGGAGCGGCCCGGCAAAGAGACGCGGGAGAAAAAGCCGGAGCAGAAGGAAGAGCCGGTGTGGGGCGGATTTTTGATGGATTTGTCCCTGCGGCAGGGAAAAGCGCCCGGGGAAAAATCAAAGGGTGGCCGCAAAAAGAAAGGGTGGAAAGAGGAGGCGCGGCGCACACGGCGGGAAAAAGGAGAGATATAGCTCCGCCGCGAAAACGAAGAGGTTGCCCATACATCAACGGCTCTGCTTAAGGGCAAAGAGCGCCGGGCATCCGTTCCGCCCCAAAAGGGCGGCGGGACGCGGCCCGGGCCTTCATATCCAGGGAACAACGTGGCGCTTGGATTCTATGTCCGGATTATCCGCGTTTTTTGCGCAGATAATGTCTGTGCCGTGGTCCTGGGGTTGAAACCCCAGGCTAGATCAAAAACCTTGCCGCTACGCGGCTGCTATGAGGAAAAATGCCCATTTTATAACTAAAAAACACGACAAAAGATGATTTTTTATTCTAACTCCTAAATTCTTTGGCTCCGCCGGTTTAGGGAAACATGCCCGGCCTGTCATGGCGGGCATTCTGCGGGGAAAGGAGGGATATTTATGTGCCTTGCGGTGCCCGGCATGCTTACCGCGGTTGACAATGGGACAGGGCAGGTGGAAATCAACGGCCTTGCCCGTTCCGTGAGTCTTTTGCCGCTTGAGGATGCCGCTGTGGGGGATTACGTCATTGTCCACGCGGGATTCGCCATAAGCCGCCTCTCAAAATCCGAGGCCGAGGAGACCCTCGAAATTCTTAAAGAAATGAGGTAATTGCAAAACTCTTAGAAACGACAAATTTGATGTAGGTTGGGTGGTTCTGCCCGAAGGGCATGTTCACCCAACATCTTGGAATAATGGTATAATTGTTGGGTGAACCCGGGCCTTGCGGCCCGGAACCACCCAACCTACGCCCAATTTTGCAATTACCTCAAATGGATATGCTGCGGTTGGCATAATTCTCTCAACCGGCCGTGTCATCCCGACGGCGGGCGCGCCTGGCCCAGGGAGCGCCGGGGCGGGGGCTGCCTGCGCGTGAACAGAGGACCTCTCGGGGACGCCTGGAACCGAAGAGGAAATAGGAAACAATCTGCCACGACGGCTTTGGCGCCAAGCGGGAGCGCGTGGCGCGGGCAGGGCCCGGGGGAATCCCCGCATCCGGAAGAACCGCGCGGCGCGCGGACTAGCGTTTTTCATAATTCCGTTCCGATTCAATATGCCCTCATGTACGCTCATACCAAAATGCGGTCCAATCCGTACCACCTGCTGAAAGCTCCCGCTCAATATCCCTCTCCCTGTGGGAGAGGCCGGGGCGAGGGCATTATTTGTCTGATTGCGCCTTGGTATCAGACCCGCGCGTAACCGGCCGACGTCCCGGCGAACGCCGGGGAGACGGCAGGCCGCTGACCCGTCAAAACAGTCAGGCCTATCGGAAAGGTATTCCGACAAAGGCTATAACAGGCCATGGGCCGGATATTCTGTCACGGTCCTGTCCACTGGCCTGCCAGGCTAAAGAGCTCCTTCCTGTCCAGGGCGGGCAGGTCCACAGGGATGCCCCGGGAGTCCTTGCGCATTCCCGCCAGAATTTTCCGGGTGTTGGCCTCCACCGAACCAAGCCATTTCTCCTCGGCGGTGTACTCGAACTCCTCTCCGCTTATCAGGGCGCGTCTGTTTTCAACAGCCTTTCGCATGACAGGCGCCCATTCCATAAAGAGCTTTGTCCGGGCGTTTTGCTCTTTGCGAAAAATGTTTCGCTGATAAACAATCCGGGCAAGGGCGTCCAGTTCGGGGAGGGTTGTGTTTTCGATCCGGACCACAAGTGTCTGCCGCTGGCGCAGGAGGGTTTCCCCGCGTGTTTCCACAAGGTGGCGTTTGGGCCACAAAAGAACGGCAACGATTGCCAGGCAAAGGATAATCGTGGCCCCATACACGCAGGGCGCCAAAGGGTGTACCCGGAAATGCTTTTTAACAAGCTTCCGGGCCGCCTCCTCGAGGCGTTTTGCGCGTTCCTCCTCCTGCATCTGGGCGTATTTGGGCATGATCACGCCGCAATAGACGCATTCGTAAGTCTCTTCCTGAAAGCGGTGGCATTTGGGGCATTGCATGGGCGTTTCCTTGCACCGGTTGGCGTGGGAGCTTATCAGCGTGAGACCAGTATAAACCAGACGCGGATTCCGGGAAAGCGGGAAAACGCGGCTGCGGTTCGCTGACTTGGCATAAGCGGGCTTGCTCTGGCCCGGGATTCCGTCCTGTGTTATACTGCCTTGGACAAACCGTTCACGACGTTGAAAACGCTGGAGGGAAGGCGGCACGGAAAACCCGCCGGGAAAAGGCCCCTGTAATAGGCAGGACAAGGAAGAGGAGGGCGGCGGCCCTGATTCCGGAATCTGTTTTCGCCCGCCCTCGCAGATTTTATGTAAGGAGAAGCATCGCCGGGACTTTGCCGGCGCGTAGGAGGCGTGACGTGGAACGCAGCCCCAAAAAAGAAAAGCTGTTCCGGGCGGCCTCTGTTGCCCTTGGCTTTGTTTTGGCCCTAATTCTTATGGAAGGAACAGCCCGCCTTTTCGGGCCCAAATATTACCAGTTCAGCAACAAGAGTTCCAGATATTTTGGAAATTCAAGAGGATACTATGTGCCAGTGGGGGAGGAGAACGGCCAGACAGTTTACGGCACACCCATGAAGGGTGAACCGCCGGGGTACCGTATTCCCGATGACACGCCTCCACACAGTAAGCGGGAACAGAAAGAGTGGCTGGTTTTGGGGCTGGGAGACTCCTTCACAATTGGCAGGGGAGTTTTTTACAGGGACATTTATCTTACCCGGCTTGAGGAGATGTGGAAACAGCGCGGCCAGTACGCGCCAATTAAAAATTGCGCCATTACCGGAGCGGATATCGAAAAAATTGTGAGAAGTGTACCGGTTTGAGGCATTCAAGCGGACATACCCCCTTGTAATTCACGGATTTGTTTTAAATGATTTTGGCCTTCCAAAAGATATGGACATAAAGGGATCGGACTACATAGACATCAACAACGGCGGGAATACCCACTCCCGTGTCCGCGCGGCGTCGGCGCTTGCGAACCTTGTGGCCCGCGCGCTGGACACCCTGCGGCTGGACATGGTGACACGGCGGGCCTACCTCAAGGCTTTTAAACCGGAAAACGCGGGGATCAAATTCGAGCTGTACCGGATGCTGGCGAAAAATGTGGAAGAACAGGGCGGGCGTTTAGTGGTGGTGCTTTTTCCGTTGCTGTACGAGTTTGACGCGTATCCTTTTACAAAACCCCACGAGACAATCCGCGCGTTTTGTGAAGAAAACAACATAGCGTTTCTCGATCTGTTGCCCGTTTTTTCAAAATACAAGGCCGAGGATCTGTGGGCGCATCCCACGGACCACCATCCCAATGAGATCGCCCACAAGCTGGCCGCGAAGGCGCTCTTGCGTTTTCTGGATGAAAAGGGCCTTGTTCCTGAACCGCGGAGCCGGAGAAGCTAGGAGTCAGGAGTTAGAATAAGAGGTAATTGCAAAATAAAGCCTTAGGTTGGGTGCTTCCGGGCGGAAAGGCACGGAACCACCCAACATTTCTAAATGATTCCTGTGTGTTGGGCGAACCTGCCCTTCGGGCGGAACCACCCGGCCTACGTTAAATTTGTCGTTTCCATGCGTTTTGCAAGTGCCTCCAGAGTTTTGCGATTGCCACAGGCGGGATGTCAAGGCTGAGGAATACAGGCGTTCCAGGATGACGGCTGTTGCCTCTCTCCTCCGGCCATCCCCCTATTTTGTGTTAAAAAACAAATAGCATGCCAGCCCCACCAGAACCCCCGCGAAAATCCGTTTAAATCCCGCCTGGGACACATGCTCGACCAGACGCGCGCCCACCTGCGCCCCGATGACGCCCCCGGCGCCCAAAAGCAGCCCGGCGCGGTAGTCCACGTTCGCGAGTTTGTTGTGGGCCGCCAGCGCGGACACGCTGATGACCAGAATCGCCAAAAAACTCGTCCCCACCGCTTTTTGGGTGGTGTGGCCCAGCATGAGCAAAAGCGGAACCATGAGAAATCCGCCGCCAAGGCCGGTAAAGGACGCACCGGTTCCAACCGCGATCCCGAAAAGAACCATTCCCCCAAGCTGCATAACCTCCGGCATATATCCTCCTCACAGAGTATTCCACTGTTTCCATTTTTAAAGGGCAGGGCCGCCCGGCCTGTCCATCCAGAGTTACCACACAGGCCTCTTCCTTGAAAAGCAAAACAAAACGCGCGTTGACATCCCGCCTCCAAGGCGTTAGGGATAGCTGCGGCGCGGCCTTGAACGCCGCGTGAATCACCACGCACCAAGGAGCACACCATGCAGCTTGGCATTGTAGGACTGCCCCGCGCGGGCAAGTCCACCTTGTTCGGGGCCGTGACCAAAAGCGGGAGTGAAACCGCCAAAAAAGGCGATTTGCGCATTGGCGCCATCAGCGTGCCCGACCCCCGGGTGGATTTTCTCTCGGCCATGTACAAGCCCAAAAAGACCATCTACGCCCAGCTTCAGGTGGTGCTTCCCCACCGGCCCGAGGGCGGGGACAAAGCCAAAAAGGGCGACACGGGGCTTTTACCGGTGCGCGGGGCGGACGCCCTGGTCCACGTGGTGCGCAACTTCGCTTCTCCGGGAGAGGATCCGCCTGGACCGGCAAGGGACATCACGGAATTTGACCAGGAGCTTATCCTCTCGGATTTGATAGTGGTGGAAAAACGCCTGGAGCGGCTGGAGGCGGACCTCAAAAAGGGAAAAAAAGAGGCGGCCCAGGAGCTTGACCTCATGCGCCGGGTCAAGGAGACCCTCGACCAGGAGCGCCCGCTTCGGGAAGCCCCGGAGCTTGCCCAGGACCCCTTGCTCAGGGGATATACCCTTCTTTCCGGCAAGCCCATGCTCATTGTTTTCAACAACGCCGACGAGGACCCGGACATGCCGGACCCGGGAGCGGCCCCAAAGGACGCCTGTCTTGTGGTCCGGGCCAAGCTGGAGCAGGAGCTTGCCCAGATGTCCGGAGAAGAGGCCGCGGCCTTTCTTGGCGAGTTCGGCATCGCCGAAACCGCCATGGACAGGATGATCCGCGCGGCTTACGCGCTTCTGGGCCGGATATCCTTTTTCACGGTGGGCGGGGACGAGGTGCGTGCCTGGACCGTGCGGCGCGGAGCGCTGGCCCCGGACGCGGCGGAGGCCATCCACACGGACATGAGGCGGGGATTCATCCGCGCCGAGGTTTTGGCCTACCAGGATCTTGTGGACGCGGGGACATTTGTGGAGGCGCGGAAACGCGGGACAGTGCGTCTGGAAGGCAAGGGTTACGAGGTCAAGGACGGCGACATCCTCACCATCCGGTTCAACGTGTGACAGGGTTGCGGCGCGGGGGCAAACGGGGTGGATGACAACCCGCCCCTATATCATTGTCGCCGCAGGGCCTTCCGCCCCCTGGGCCAAGGCGGCAGCGGACTTGGGAAGCCTTCGGGGAATAATCACCCGGAACCGGGCGCCCTCTCCTGGCCGGGACTCCACCTCGATGGTCCCTCCGTGCCGCCGGATGACATGATGGGCGATGAACATGCCAAGCCCGGTGCCTCTGGAACCCTTGGAAGAGAAAAACAGGGTGAACATCTTTTCACGGGTCTCCTGGTCCATGCCCACGCCATTGTCGGATATCTCGAACAGCACCCCGTCTTCGCCCAGAGACTTGGCCCGGTATTCCACCACATGCTCCGCCTTGGTCTTGTCGTAAGCGCAGGCCTCCACCGCGTTTTCCAAAATGTTCACCAAAGCTGACGCAAGCCACGCCGGGTCTCCTTCCAGGCTCCCAAGATCAACCCCGGCGTCTTCCTCGAACCGCACGCCGTTCTTGGCGGCAAGGGGCCGCACCGTGGCGGCAAGGTCCGCCGCGAAAGCGTCGGCGTCCACGGACTGGAACTGTGGATCCCGGCTCTTTGCGTAAAAAAGGATATCCAAAACCATGCGTTTGATTTTGTCCGCCATGGCCTGTATCTGCTCATGGGCGCGGCGCACCCGGGCCTCATCCTTCTTGGCGATTCCCTGTTCAAGCTGGTATATGCCCCCGTCCAGGGCTGTCAGCATGCCCTTGACCCCGTGGGACATGGAGCCGAGCATAAGCCCCAGGGAGGTCAGGTGGTCCTGAAGGCGCCGTATCTGGGTGATGTTGGTGGACATCTCCATGACCTGGGTGATACGTCCCTCCTCGTCCCAGATGGGCGCGGTCCAGGTCAGCACGTTGTACTGCTCTCCCGACCTGGAGGTGACAACCTCCTCGGTGTGGTGGCGTTTCCCGTCTTCGAACGTGGAGGCCACCGGGCAGTCCGGGCACGGGCTTTGGCGGTGTTTGTAGAGCTGGTAGCAGAAGCCGGCCACTTTGTCGCCAAAGTCACGCTTGAACAGGCGGTTGGAGGCGGTAAGGCGAAAGTCTTTGTCCTGGACGGATATGTAGCAGGGAACCTCGTCAAAAAGCTGCTTTAAAAAAAAACGGGCGCGGTTCATCTCCGCGAGTTCCTCCGAGCAGCGTACCGCTTTGCGTTTGAGGTCACGAAGCTCACGGATGTTTTTAAGAGCCATCTCCAGGGTAAACCCGCCCACAGGCTTGTGGTGGCAGGAAAACACATCCTGCCGCAATCCTGCTATGGCCCGGTCAAGGTTTTCCCTGGCGGTGATGACCACAATGTAGGTGTCTGGAAAAGATTGTTTGATTTGAGCGAGAAGAGCCACTCCGTCCTCCCCGGGCAACGCCGGATCGGCCAGAAGAATGCCTGGCGCCTTGGCGCCGCACAGGGCAAGCGCCTCGCCGCCTGCGGACGCCGTGCGCACATGGGCGCCCTGCCTGCCCAGATACAGGGCAAGGGCGTTCGCGTGCCCTTTGTCATGGTCTAGAATGAGGATTTCATCGGCCATGGCCCCTCGCCGGTCGCGCCCCCTTCAAATGGTTCCGTCCGCCCCGGACGCTTACGCGCCCAGGGTCTCGCGCACAAGTTTGAGCAGCGTGTCCCTGTCAAACGGCTTTTTCAGGCAGGCAACGGCCTTGGGAATGGCGTACTGGTTGCCTGAGAGGCCGCTTATGACAATCACCGGAATGTTTTTGAGGTCCTTGTCCTGGCTCATCTTCCGGTACAGGCGGGGGCCCCACTCCCCCGGCATGTCCAAATCCAGGGTAATCAGGTCCGGCAGCTCCTTTTTGGCGGCTTCAAATCCGGCATTGGCATCCTCCGCCGAGCACGTGGCGTAGCCGTTGTCTTTGAAAAAGGAGGTAAGGTAGTCCACAATCGCCGGGTCGTCGTCCACCACCAGAATTTTTTTGCTCATGGCCCTGTCCTTTCAAAAACCTAGCGTCTTATCAGGCTTTCGGCAAACGGTTCACGCTGATGACCGGGCATCCCGCCCGCATGATGACCTGCTCCATGGTACTGCCCATGGGGCTGTCCTCAAGGTCCGCCTGGCGGGCGTGGTGGGCCATGACAATGAGATCGGCGTTTCTCTCCCGGGCGAACTTCACGATTTCAATAGAGGGGATGCCCTCCCAGACTTCCATGGTGTAATTTTTGAAATCCCCCATTTTGGCGACATAACGGCCCCGGATGCGGTTCAGGGATTCCCGTATCTGCCCTTCGATGGTATCCTGGTCCATGATTTTGCCCATAAGCGTGGCGCCCACATCCACAGCGTGGAACAGGTGCAGCTCGCACTGGGCCTCGCGGGCCATTTTGAGGGAGAAATCGAAGGCCGCGTCCGAGGCTTTGGAAAAATCGGCGCCAAAGACGATGCTCGAAAAGCCCCCCCAGAACGAGGCGGCCTCGCGGGCCACCGCGAGCACGGGACAGGGAGCGGCCTTGGCGACCTTTTGAAGAGTGGTCCCGGCCAGGGCCTTCTTATACACCGAGTCCCCGCCGGTTGTGCCGCCCATGACCACAAGATCCGGTTTTTTCTCCCGCACGGCCCGCAGGATTTCCCTGTGCGGGTAGCCGACACACACCTCGACCACGGCCTGCGGGGCCTTTTTCATCTCCCCGCCGTGCTGGTTCTTGATTTCCTCGACCACCCAGGCCCGGTATTCGTCGTCCACCTGGACCGACTCCTTGGTTCGGACATCCACAACCACCTGGCTGTACCCCCGCGTGGGGACTCCCAGAACGTGGAATACCGTCACCGCGGCCCCGTACTGGCGCGCCAGGTTGAAAGCGACCCGGGCGGCGTGGTCGCTGGCCTCGGTGGCCGACGTGGCGAACAAAATGTTTTTGAACATGCCTGCCTCGCTTGCGGGGAGGCCCCGCTTATTCCCTGGGTTTCAGGTGTTCGGGCACCACGGCCATCTTCAGAATCAAGGGCTTTAGGAAGGACCACTTTACCGGAACCTCGTACTCCTCGATAAGATCGCGGATGGCGTCCCAGCAGTTGTGGCACGGCGCGAGCACCAGTTCCGCCCCTGTGGCGAGAATCTGGTCCCGTTTGGTTTTAAGCGCCTCGTTGCGCTGGCGGCGGTAGAGGCCGATGCCGTTGAATCCGCCGCCGCCGCCGCAGCAGTAGTTGTGCTCGCGGTTGGGGCTCATGTCCCTAAAATATCCCGGCTCCACAATGTAACTGATGATTTCCCGCGTAACCTCTTTCAATCCGTGGTTCCGGATGTAGTTGCACGAGTCCTGAATCGTCACGGGAACCTTGATGCGTTTTTCCGGGTCAATCTTGAGCTTGCCTGTCCGGAGGGCCTCGGCCAGCCACTCGACATAGTGGATGGACGGAACCGGTGTCTGGCCGTCCTTGCGTCCCGCCCAGTAGGGTCCTTCCACCACGGTGGCCCGGTGGGCGTGTCCGCACTCCGTCCCCACCATACGTTTGGGCTTCAGGCGCTCCATGGCGCCATACACGCTTGTGACCTGCATCTTGCAGGCTTCCCAGTCGCCCGCGAACATGGCAAGGCTTGTCAGCTCCCATCCTTCGCTGGTCACGGTCCAGTCTTCACCCGCGATGTGGAACAGGATGGCGGCCTCGGCAAGGTCTTCCGGGTAGTGTTTCACCTCACGGGCGTTCACCGTGTAGAGAATATCCGCCCCCTCTTTATCAACCGGAACCTCGAGCCGGGGGTATTCCTCCTGGTTTTCCTCGACCATCCACTGGAACGTGTCCACAAACTCCTCGTTGGGAACATCCATCTGGGCGCGGTAAACCCGGTGCATCCCGGCGCCGATTTTCATTTCCCAGGGAACAAAACCCTGCTGGTACAAGAGGCCCCGCAGGTAGCCGAACATGACGCCCATGTCTATGCCGTGGGGGCAGTACATGCCGCAACGGTTGCAGCAGGTACACTTGGCCCAGGCGGTCTCCATGGCCATGTGCATGAAGGCGTTGTCCACTTTGCCCTTGCGCCGCACGATTTCACCCAGGGTGGACTGGATCTTGTACGCGGGCACCTGTTTCGGGTTCCGGTTGCTCACGCGGTAGATGAAACAACTGTCGGCGCACATGCCGCAGTGGGCGCAAATGGAAAGCCAGGTTTTAATCCGGCTTTTCATCGTCTTTTGGATGGTGCTCCATAAAAGCGCCGTGTCCACCTCCAGCGCCTTCATCTCCTGGTAGTATTTCTGTCCGCCCGTGTCCCCGAGAAGAGCCTTCAGTTCCTCGTCGGTGTTCACGGGCCTTTTGTTGCAGAATTGACCTTCAGGCATGAGCGGCACTCCTTGGTCGCGTGGACGGCCTGTTACCAAGCCATTCCTTTTCCTTTCATTCCCCCCCGCTTGATCCCGTAATCCATTCCAAGCTGCGCGCGCGACATGAAAAAGAGAACGATGTGGGAGAGCTTGGTGAACGGCGCCGCGATGAGAAACGCCTCGCCGGAGATGATGTGGGCAAGAAGCCAGAACTGGTAGTCCCCGGCCTGGAACCGGGCCAGGAGACCGGTGATAAACGGCGCCAACGACAGGGCAAGAACAAGCCCGTCCCGCCAGTCCGTAAGGATGCGGACCTCGGGCAGCGCCACCCGCCGCAGGGCCAATAAAAGCCCGGCAATCACCGCGAGAAGGGCGAGGGCGTCCGCCAGGAACCGGGGCAGGGCCGGAAGGGAAACCCCCAGTTTGGACTCTAAAAACACATTGTGGGCAAGAAGGAAGACGGGCGCAAGGACAGCGCCCGCGTGAAACAGAAAAAACACCACGGTCATAAACGGCTGCACCCGCCAGCCCCGCGTTCCAAAGGGCACAAGCCAGCGGAAAACGGAGCGGACAGCTCCCCTGGCCCCCTCTTTGGGCCAGGCCCTGTAGGCCACGCGGTCAAGCTGCCAGTCCAGCCCCCGGGCGTACCAGACGGCCCGCCAGAAAAGGCCGGCGATAAAGACGGCCAGGGAAAGCCAGAACATGGGTCCTGTCAAAAAGGCGTACATGGCGCTTCTCCTCAAAGGTGTTTAAAACCTGCGCATCTCGTCGTCGCGCCCGGTAAGGAATATCCAGTACAGGGGAAGCCCGATAAGTCCGCAGCCCATGAGCAAATAGGCGACCCCCTTGGTGAATGTCATGAACTCCTGCAGCGTGAAAAAGTGCGTTTCCATTTGCGTCTTCCTTGCTTCTAATGCCCGTGTTTATAGTCCTCGTGCCCGTAGAGCACCGGCATCCGGGTTGTGATGAACTTGTAGGCCGCCACGCCCACAGTGACCACGAAAACCGAAAGCGCGATTTCCATCCAGTGGGGGAAATACCTCTGGTCCGCCGGAAGATGGTAGTTGAAGGCCACAAGACACACGTTGAGCCGGTTCACCACAATCCCCAGAACCGTGAGGGCGGAGGCGAAGCGGATCATCCGCATGTTTTTTTCGCGCACGCCCAAGGCGTAGAGAAAGCTCGGCAGCGCCACCAAGCCCACTATCTCGAATAAATACCACGCTCCCCAGCCGGTGGCGAGATAATGCCAGTTATGGTCCGCCGCAAGGCCGACGAGCTTGATATAGACATAACCCATCATGACAAACGAGGCGGCCTTGCCAAACGCGAAAACAATTCCTTCGCTGGCCGCAAGATGCTCCGCGTCCATCTTGTGGTGCAGGTATTTGTGGGCCAGGGTTCCCTCGAAAATCACCATGGAAAGCCCGGCGAAGATGCTCGACACAAAAAAATAAATGGGAAGGTATGCGGAATACCAGAGCGGATGGAGCTTGGAAGGCGCGATGACAAAAAGCGCGCCCAAAGAGGACTGGTGAAGGGTCGAAAGAATCACTCCGAAAATGGTGAGAACAAGGGTGAGCCTGACCACGTAGCCGCGGATTTTCCCAAGGCCCAGCCATTCCAGGGGGGCGGGGGTGAACTCGACAAACAAGACCGAGAGGTACAAAAACACGCACAGGGCGACCTCAAAGAGCAGCGAGCTGGGTCCCGGACTGTAGAAGATGGGGTAGGGCAGCCGCCAAGGACGTCCCACGTCGTAATGAAGCGCCAGGACCACCAGGGCGTAGCCTAAAAAGGCGGTGAGAATGGCGGGCCGGACCGCGGCGTGAAAGCGCTTGAGGCCGAAAATGTAGCACGCGGCCGAGGTGGTGTACCCGCCCGCGGCAAGAGCCACTCCGCACAACAGGTCGAAGCCTATCCAAAAGCCCCAGGGATTGTCATGGGAAAGGTTGGTCACCGCGCCCAGGCCGCCGGTGAACCTCAGAACGGTGATAACGAAGCCCAGAAGCAGGACAGCCCCGGCAATCATATTAAAGGGGGTGAAAATTCCCGCAGGCTTTGGAGTCTCATGGGTTGTCATGGTCTCTTATTCCTCCGCGTCCGGAAGAGAGTCGCCGGGCGCGCCGCCCGCCTCCTTTTCCGCTGCCGCCTTTGCGGCCTCGGCGGCCTTCGCCGCCTCCTCCAGCGCCTTCTTGACCTCGCTCTTGACGGCCTTTTCCTTTTCCTTGGCAAGCTGCGCCTTTTGCTCCGCCAGCTTGGCGCGGGTTTCCTCCCCGGCCTTTTCAAGCGCCGCGGCCACAGCCTCCCCGGTCTCCTCCCGGCTTACCTTTTCCTTCCGCTTGGAGATGGCCCATATCCCCGTAAGCAAGACCGGCCAAAGGCCCACAATCACGGGCACGATGCTCAGGGTTCCGCTGGTGTAGGCGCCTGCCGGAAGCTCGCCCAGGTCTTCCCGCATGCCGATTTCGGAAAAGGGAACCCCGGAAAGATACAGCCAGCTTGTCCCGCCCATCTCCCGCTCGCCCTGGATGTGGTCCATATAGCGTCCGGGGTATTTTTCGATGCGCCGCCGGGCTATCTTGACAAGCTCCTCCCTGGGGCCGAACGTCAGGGCCTCCTTGGGACAGGCCTCGACACAGCCCGGCAGCTTGCCCTCGGCAAGGCGCGGCTGGCACAGGGTACACTTGCGCACCCGGGGGGTGAACGCCTTGTTGTACTCGTAGGCGGGAATGTTGAACGGACAGGCGATCATGCAGTACCGGCATCCCACGCACACCTTTTCGTTGTAGGAGACCGGCCCGTTTTTCTCTTTTTTAAACGCCTTGACAAAACATGCCGACGCGCAGGCCGGCTCCAGGCAGTGGTTGCACTGGGACTTGACAAAAACCGGCTTGCCGCCGCCCTTGGGGATGTATTTGTTGACAACGGTAAAAACGCTCTCGCCGGTCCGGCGCCACGTGTCCAACACAGCCAAATCATCGAAGGGCTTTTCAGGCTTTGCCAGTTCATTCACCGCGTTGCACGCCTCCTCGCAACGCCTGCATCCGATGCACCGGGTTGTGTCGTGCAACACCCCAAAGCTCCCGGGATGGCCGGGAAAC
>JAGVGH010000237.1 GCA_020057225.1 Desulfobacterales bacterium
CGTCTTTCGCGCGCGGGTTCACCCAACACCTATTATTCTAGCGGAACTACCCAAAAATAACAATGTGCATGCAATTAAGGTAAGTTAGCGCTTATGGGGAGGCCCCCTCACTCCCCCCCGTACACACGCCCCTTCCACGCCGCGCGCCTTCCCTGGTAATACCGCCACGCGGAGCTTACGCACATGCCCGCGCACAGCATCCCCGTGACCGGCAAAAACCCGGCAAGCCATCCGGGCAGGCCATAGTAGCGCAGCGTGGGAAGATAGGCCGAAACCATGGCCCGGAAGGCCGGCACGCAAAAAAACCGTGCCGCCAGGTTCCGGCGGGAATTCCTAAAACAGGCGCGGCAAAGGCTGTGAACATCAGGGCAAGGCACAGGGCCAGCAAGCGCGGGCTGTAACGGAGCCGGGTGTACGCGGAGCGGGCCGTCATGTTCCAAATGGCCTTCAGCCCCTGGCCTTTCCGGAGCATCACAACACCCCGGCTCAGGCCGGTGTGGGTTTTCGCCCCCCCCTTGCCTTGACCCGGCGGGCCAGCGCCCACATTTTTCCGGTCCATCCGTAAGGAAGGGGCTGTCCGGCGGGCACCTCCAGCCCTTCCATTCCGACAGCCAGGGCCGCTTCCTCTGTCCCGTCCAGGGACTGGCCGTCCACCTCCACGGCCCGGAGACCTTCCCCCTGGGCGGCAAGGGCGGCGAGGGTTTCCCCGATGACAGCCGCCTCGTTTCTGGCCGGAATGAGCGCTGTCACGCCGGAAAGGTCTGGAGAGGAACTGTCCGGCGACGGCTCCAGGCGTTCCCGGGCGCTCCAGGGTTTCCAGGGAACAGCGAGCACCGCGAGCCGGAGCCGCGCGGCGGCCAGAGACACAAGGTTGGGTGAACCCGGGCCTTGCGGCCCGGAACCACCTAACCTAGGCCTCATTTTGCAATTACCTCACTATGTCCCAAGCCATACTATGATCTTTGCCGGATGCGCCCCGTCTTCACCGTAAGGAACCCCCTGTGGCTGCCCAATTCTTCAAGGTTGCACCCTGTCAAGGCAGGCACAGGGGCCTGCCCTGACAATTCCGCGGCATCCGACATTACGCATGTTATGCTGCTCCAGGCCGGGACTCATACCAAGGCGCAATCAGACAAGGTATGCCCTCACCCCGGCCCTTTCCCACAGGGAGAGGGAGATTGAGCGGGAGCTTTCAGCAGATGTTACGGATTGGACCGCATTTTGGTATCAGGTCTTTTAGTTGGTGCTCCGGTTTTTTCCGGGGTGACGGATAAGCCCGCCGGCTCCCTGGTGGTTTTCCCCCCGCGTCCGGTGAAAATCACCGCAACCACCGCCTCCGGAATCTTCTGGAAAAGGAGGCCGCGCGCCAGAGCCCAGGGAAAATCATCGGAACTGATTAACATCCCAGGATTTTCATTCAGACACACGGACCCCCGTCAATCTTGGCATGCTCCATGCTATTACCAAGAGCAACTGTTGGCAAGCGCCGACAGGCAACGGTGCCACCATCCGGCGCTAAACCCCACAAAATCGCAAGGAGGATTCACCATGCTGAGAAAAATGCGGAATGACAAAGGCTTCACCCTTATCGAGCTCATGATCGTTATCGCCATCATCGGAATCCTGGCCGCCATCGCCATCCCGAACTTCATCAGCTACCGGAAGCGCGGCTATGACAGCGCGGCCAACGCGGACGCCAAGAACGGCTACACCGCGGCCCAGGCCTACTTCACCGATTTCCCGAACGGCTCGGTCACCGTTGGGAAGCTCCAGTCCTATGGCTACAAGCCCTCTCCGAACGTCACCCTGACCGTCGGCGCCACGGCCACCCAGACCGGCCTCTCCATGACCTCCAAGCATTCCCAGGGCGACAAGACCTACACGGTTGACTCCACTGGAAACATCACCTTCTAGTAGCAACCTGGTTGTGCAATGCTGAGCAAAAGGCGGGCGAAAACGCCCGCCTTTTTGTTTGTGCGCCCGGCGGCGGAAACACCCTAACCTCTTATCCGAGGCGCAAGGATGGCGCGTTCCGGGGAAAAAGCCATGAGCCTTTTCAAAAACAGCGCCTTGCGGACGGCCTCCTTCCTGAGCCTCTCAAGCGCTTTTCTTCTCCTTGCCGCGCCCCTTCTCCTTCTCGCAGCCCTGCCCCCCTTTGCCAGGGACGCCGTAATCCACCACCTCGCCATTCCAAAGCTCTGGCTGGCCCATGGCGGCATGGTTGAAATCCCCTGGGAACACCACAGCTACTTTCCCATGAATGTGGACCTCCTCTACATGGCCTGCCTTTGGGCAGGCTCCGACATCGCCGCCCATTACGTCCACCTGGGATTCGCCCTGGCTGTCTGCGGACTCCTCTTCGCCCATCTCGCCCCGCGCCGCGGACGCGAAACCGCTCTTCTGGGCGCGCTGTTCTTCCTTGCCGTCCCCGCCGTGCTCCGCTGCGCCGCGAGCGCATACGTTGACCTGGGCGTAACCTTTTTTACCACCGCATCCCTTCTCGCGTTTCTGCGTTTCCGCAAAGACGGATACCAAAACATCCTGTGGCTGCTTGCCTCCGCTGTCCTTATGGGCCTGGCCGCCGGGTCTAAGCACAACGCCCTCATTGTCTGGTGCTTCCTCAACCTTGCCATGGGCGTTCTTGTTGTGCGGGAGACCCGAAGCCCGGCCCGCGCCGTGGGGTATATGGCTCTTTTTCTCACCGTGTCCCTGCTCGTGGTCTCACCCTGGTTTATCCGAAACGCTCTTTGGACAGGGAACCCCATCTTTCCCATGTTCGACAGCTTTTTTAATCCCGGGGCGCACGGGCCTTCCGGGGAAGGAGGGCCGGGGGTCGGATTTTTCAGGAAACGCGGGCTTATGTACGGGGAACCTTGGTGGTACACGGTGTTGATTCCTGTTCGGATGTTTTTTTCCGGGCGGGACGATTCCGACCAGTTTTTTGACGGTGTGCTTTGCCCCACGCTGCTTCTTCTTGCGCCGCTGGCGTTTCTTTCCCGTGACGATAAAACCGAACGCGGTTTTTTTTCTGTATTTTCGCTTTTTTTCATAGGGATTCCGCTTCTCATGGGCATGCCCCGGGTCCGGTACATCTTTCCCGTGCTTCCGGCGCTCGCCATTTTGGCCGCGGAGGGGGTAAAAAACCTGTTCGCGCGGGCAGGGGAAGAAAAGCGGCTTCCGGCCCTGGCCCTCCAGGCTCTGGCCGTTTGCGCCTCGGTCCACATTGTTGTCACGGGCGGTCTGTATTTGGCCGGGCAGTTTGAAAAAATCAAACCCATCCCCTATCTTTCAGGCCGGGAGAGCCGGGACGCGTTTTTATCCCGCCACCTTGCAAATCACGCCGCGGTGCGCTATATCAACAGCCATTCGCAAAAGGACGCCAAGGTGCTTCTGCTGTTTGACCGGGGCAGGGCCTACTACCTGGACCGGGAATACGTGTACGAGCCGTCCTATGGTATGCGGACCACCGATGAGCTTGTAGCGGCGTCCAAAACCCGCGGAGGGCTTGCGGAGTATTTGAGGAAACGCGGGATAACCCATCTGCTTGTCAGGCTTGACCTCATGGACAAATACCTTACAGACAACTTCACGGCGGCGGAGGCGGACCTGTTCCGCGGGAGGCTCTCTGAAGAGCTGCATCCGGCGTTTTTCGAAACCGGCCACGCAGTGTATGAGGCAAACCCGTTGGCCCGGCCGGGAGCGGGCGGCGCGGCGCCTGTGCTATGAATCTCTGGGGTTGGGCTGGAAAAATCCTTGAGGTTGACCTTGATACGCTGACCTTCCGGACAAGCGCTCCCGAACCCGAACTCCTTCGGGAATGGATTGGCGGCAGGGGTCTTGCCGGGCATTTCCTTGCCCCTGGCGCGGCCCTGGCTTTTGACGCGCCGGAAACCCCCCTTCTTCTCTTCACAGGCCCCCTTGTCCACACGGCGTCCCCAACATCAGGCCGCTTTGCGGTCATGAGTATTTCCCCCCTTACAAACACCGTGTGCGACGCCTCGGTGGGCGGCAGCCTGGGGGTTGAGATGAAAAGGGCCGGATGGGACGGCCTTGTCATCACCGGAAGGGCAAAACATCCTGTGGGGATTGGCATTCGGGATTCCCATGCGGAATTTGTCCAGGCCGGACACCTTGCCGGAAAAACCACCACGGAAATCGGACAGGCCCTGGAAGGCAAGGGCGCGGTGCTGGCCCACGGCCCCGCCGCCCTCCATGGCGTGCGCTTCGCCTCCCTCATGGCGGACCGCCACCACGCGGCAGGCCGGGGCGGCCTGGGGCTGGTGATGGCAAGGAAGAATCTCGCGTTCGTCACTGTCCGGGGAAGCGGCAAAACCAGGGTATATGACCCGAAGGGGCTTGCCGTTGCCCGGGAGGACGTGTTCCGGCTCATCGCCGCGAGCCCCGCGCTCTTAGGCGGGTTCGGCATTGCGCGCCACGGCACCGCGGCCCTGGTGGACCTTATCTCCTCCAGGGCCATGACCCCTACTGCCAACTTCCGGCGCACTTATTATCCGTTTTCGGCAACCCTCAACGCGCCCGCCATGCACGCTGCTTATCCGCCGAAACGGGCAGGATGCAGAGGCTGCCATATTCAGTGCAAAAAACGGGCGGGCGACGCCTGGTTGCCGGAATACGAGACCCTGAGCCATTTCACCGCGCTTATCGAAAACCCTGACCTTGCGGTTTGCCTGGAAGCGTCCCGGCTGTGCAATGAATACGGGATGGATACCATTTCCATGGGCTCCGCCCTTGCCTGCCACGCGGAGCTTCGGGGCGCGGCGCTTTCGGGCAAGGAGGTTCTTGACCTGGTTCACAAGACCGGAAGAGGGGAGGACGCAGGGCTGGAACTGGGACAGGGCGCGGCAAGGATGGCGGCGGGCCGGGGAAGGCCGGAGCTTGCCATGGCCGTGAAGGGGCTGGATTTGCCCGCCTACGATCCCCGGGGCGCGTATGGCATGGCCCTGGCCTACGCTGTGTCAACCCGGGGGGGTTGCCATTTGCGGGCGTATCCCATAAGCCATGAGATTTTGCGGAAGCCCGCGCCCACGGACCGTTTCTCCTTTGATGGCAAGGCCAGGATTATCAAGAATTCCGAGGATATGTGCGCGGCGGTGGATTCCCTTACGGCCTGCAAGTTTGTGTTTTTCGCGGCGGGGCTGGAGGAGTACGCGCGGGTGTACAGCGCGGTCACGGGGGTTTCCGTGACCGGCCAGGATTTGCAGAGGACCGGGGAGCGGATTTATTTCCGGGAGAGGATGATGAACGCGGCCCGGGGGTTCAGGGCGGGGGATGACGCGCTGCCGGAGAGGTTTTTCACCGCGCCTGAAAACGGGCCGGGCGAGCCGACGGTGCCGCCGCTGCCCAGGGAGGAGTTTTTCAAGGCGCGGGAGAAGTATTACCGGGCGCGGGGGCTGGACGCGGACGGGATGCCCTTGCGGGAGAAGATGGAGGATCTGGGGTTTTTGGAAGGCCGGGGGCTGGATGAGGCAGGTGAGGGGTTATAGCGTTTGCCATAACCCTACAACGCAATTTGAACTAAATTTCCTTGCCTCCTTCGGGTGATTCATGTAAAAAATCCTGAACCGCCCAGGAAAGGAGGCAAGCCATGTTGCCCGAGAGCCGACAGCAGGAATACCTTTTCAACGTTCCCAAATTTGACCTGACCACTGAGGAAAGCTATTCTGAAGAGGCAATTGCAACATTCGGCGCAGGATGGGTGGTTCCGGGACGCAAGGCCCGGGTTCACACGACATTTCTAAAATGATTTCTATGTGTTGGATGAACCTGCCCTTCGGGCGGAACCATCCGGCCCGCATCAAATTTGTCGTTTCCAAGAGTTTTGCAATTGCCTCTATAGTCTGGGCTTGGCCGCCGTGTCCTTTGCTGTCAAAGCAGGACAACCTGTCAATCATCACAGGATTTGATCTCCGCTATTGCCATATTCCAAAAAAACAGCGTTACTCCACCCCTCCCGGACCCGCCAAAAAGTCCAAAAGCTCCTCTCTGGTAAATGTCTTGAGCAGCCCGGGGTCATCCTCCCCCACAACATCCTCCATGAGCTTCTTCTTTTTTTCAATAATCGCCGCGATCTTCTCCTCCAGGGTGCCCTCGCACACCAGCTTGAACACCTGCACCGCCCGCTTTTGCCCTATCCGGTGAACCCGGTCCGTGGCCTGGTTTTCCCGCGCCGCGTTCCACCACCGGTCGTAATGAATCACCACAGAGCCCGCCACAAGGTCTATTCCCACGCCCCCCGCCTTGAGGCTTCCTAAAAACACCCGGCATTCCGGCTCTTCGTTGAACCTGCGTATCACCTCTTCCCGGTTCCCGGTGGCCCCTGTGAGCTTCGCAAAATCCACCCCCCGCTTTTTCAGGTAATCGGCCATGATGTCCAGCATGTCCAGATACTGGCTGAACACCACCAGCTTTTGCCCGCTGTCCAAAGACTCCTCCAGAAGCTCCTTGAAAAGCTCCCATTTGCCGGACTCATACTTTTCGTAGGCGCCTGGATTTTTCGCGGCCAGGGCGGGATGGCAGCAAATCTGTTTGAGCAGGTTGAGCAGCGCGAAAATATGGATGTAGGGAACGGGCGTCCCTTCCTCCATGAGAATTTCGCGCAGCTCCTGGCTTCGCCCGTCCACGGCTTCTCTGTAGAGACGCACCTGTTCTTCGCTCAGGGCGCAGAACATGAGATCCTCGGTTTTTTCAGGAAGCTCTGAAAGGACCATGGCTTTTTTACGCCGCAAGGTAAACGGGCGGAGTTTGCGGGCCAGCCTTTCCCTGCCGCAGCTCTTTCCGTCCTGGCCTTCCTGCCCGTAGTGTTCCCGGAATTCCATCGCGCTGCCAAGATACCCGGGGAGAACCAGGTCCATAAGCGCCCACAGGTCATCCAGGGAGTTTTCCACCGGGGTTCCCGTAAGCCCGATTTTTACCTCCGCCGGAAGAGCCGCCGCCGCGTCATGGCTTTGAGTCTTGGGATTCTTCAGGTGCTGGATTTCGTCAAACACCGCCAGGGCGAAGGTTTGTCTGGAAAGGGCCTGAATGTCCCGCGCGAGAATGCCGTAGGAGGTGAGGAGGACGCTGTTCCCGCCGAGTGCGGTTTCGAGGTCTCTGCCTTGGCCGTGATGCACGGCCACAGAAAGGGCGGGGGCGTGTTTGGCGAGTTTGTTTTTCCAATGCGGGAGTACCGATGTGGGGCTGACAATCAGAAACGGCCCGGAATGGACGCCGTGGCTGACCAGGGCGGAAAGGAGCGCCATGACCTGATGGGTTTTTCCAAGGCCCATTTCATCCAAAAGAAGCCCGCCCAGGCTGTTGTCAACCAGAAACCAAAGCCATTTCCAGCCGGCCTCCTGGTACTGGCGGAGCGGCGTGGCAAGTCCCGTGGTATCCGGGACAGGCCGCGCGGATTTCATCCCAAGCACCTGTTCAAGGGCTTTTGCCCGTCCGGAGGCCGCGGTGAAAACCACACGCCGTGTTTCCGCGGCCAAGGCGCTTAAAAGCCTCATCCGCGCCTTGCGCGGGTCGGACGCGCCATTTTCCAGGTCCGGAAGGTCCGCGAACGCGGGGGCAAAGGTGTCCACCCATCCCGCGCCAAGACCCAGGTAACGCTGGCCCGCGCGCCGGGCGCTGACGATTTCGCCCAGGGAAACGCTGGCGGAGCCTATTCCGTACCGGATGGAAAGCCAGCGCCAGTCTCTTTCCAGCGCGTCCTCTGGAACGGCCTCCCCGTCCGCGATTTCCAGCCGGTCGTAATCCGCGTGGACCAAAACTCCTCCGGGGCCTCCGTTGAAAACGTAATCCTCCCAGGCGCCTCCTATCTCTTCAAGAAAGCCGGGAATCCGGGTTTTTTTAATCAGAACCCGCTCAGGTGTCCCAAACTGGCGGACAGGCCCTTTGGGGTCTTCCAGTTGGGCCATCATTCCCAGTTCCCGCACGTACACCAGATTCCCGTACCGGAATTTTTCAAGGTCTTCCCGGGCAAGATACTGTTCCTCGCCTTCCGCCTGCAGGAGTTTGACCATGGGCCGCACATCCAGATCCAGCTCTGTGGTCTGGCTTACCCTGAAAATGGTTTTGAGGGGGACAGGATGGACAGGCAGGGCGTACTGGTTGGAAAGAAGGGACGCGTGGGCGGAAAGAAGAGCAGGGACCAGAGGCCGGGGCAGGGTTATGTGGAACACCGGGGCGCTGTCCTCCGCCGGAAAGGTGAGTTGGAATTCCCCGGTCTCCGGATGGATGGAAGGACGGAATTTGACGGGCGCGGCGCCGAATTCCATAAAAGCGTGGTAGGCAAGGCGGTGCCAGGCGCTTTTTTCAAGGGCCTGCCGTCGGGTTTGGATTCCCTTTTCAGCCATTTGCCGTTCGGTATCGGAAAGGCAGAACACCGCGAGTTGTTCAAGAACCCTGGCCCTGCCGGGCAGGCCGTTGGGGTCCTGGCAGGGGAGGAATCGTCCGGTGAAACGGGCCGCGTCAGCGCCCTGGGAAACATAGGTGACAAGGGGGCTGCCGTCCGGGCCCAGAAGTCTTAAGAGAAAGCCGTCTTTATCCTGGCAGGTGACCATGCGGACGGATTCCAGGGGCGCGGAAAGACCCTCTGAAAAGAAGGACGCGAGGGAATGCCATGGGCTTTTGCGAAAGGCGGTGTCAATGCCGCCCGGATACTCCGCCTCCAGGGTTTTGTGGAGTCCCGCCAGGGCGAGAATATGGGGGCAGGTCCGGGAACGGAAGGCGCGGCAGGAGCAGAGGCGCTCTTCCTGTCTGTGGGCGGGGTCGGTCCGGAAAAACGCCACTCCTGGACCGCTATCGCCTGGAGGCGGCATGAGGGCGAGGGTGTTTCTATGGAATTCCAAAAGACTTCTGTCAATGGAACTTTTTCCAACCGCCGGGCTGTTGTTTTCTTTGGCGCGGGCACCCTTCGTTTTCTTTTGAGTTGCTTTCACTTCCCGCCCTTCCGCTTTTTCCGCAAACCCTTCAGGCACGGGTTTTTCCCGTGTGCCACGGCAAGAGACGCGCGCAACGCAACAAGGCGGGACCATTAAAGGACCCGCCTTGCGCAGTGTCTGGAAATTATGTGTCCCGGGCCGCTACCAGATTCTGGGCACCAGGAAGGGGGTTTTGGCTCTGTATTCCGCGTACTCGTCGCCAAAACGCGCGAGAAGTTCCTTTTCTTCTATAAACCGGTGGTAGAAAGCGCCAAAGGCAAGGGCCGCTAAAAAGAGGAAGACGCCGGTGGAAAGTCCGTCGCCGATGAGCGTGCCGAGGCCCAGATAGAACAGGGAGGCACCCAGCATGATGGGGTTTCGGCACAGGCGGTAGGGGCCGGTTGTTACCAGGGTGGTGGTGGGCGCGACATAGTTGGGGGTTCCGTGTCCCTTTATCCAGAGAGCCGTCACGGCCCATCCCAGGAAAAAGGCTCCCGCGGTAACGGCAAGTCCGGCCACGGTGGTTTCGATTCCCTTGGGCCACCGTGCCTCGGCCAGCCTGGAGAGCCAGACCAGAAGGACGGGGAAGAGAAAGATGAACAGGAAAACGCCGACAGAGGTGGCGCCCGCCTTGTAGGCGGTGGCGCGTTCTTTTCGGGTGAAGTTGCTAAAAAAACGGACGATGGCTTCCCGCATGTTTGTGCCTCCCTCTTTTGTATTATTTGTGTCCTGGCTGAAGGAACGCCGGTGTTCACCGTTATTAGAGAGCATCAGGCGACCAGCACGACGCAGGCGTCCTTCGCCAGGGTCAGCACCTTGTTGCTCACCCGGCCCATGTAAAACTCCTCCACTCTGGATAGGCCCCGCCGTCCCATGACAATGGCGCCGTAACCGGCCTCCCGGGATTCCGCCACAATGCTCCCTGCCCGGCTGGCCGCGCCGGTCACGACTTTGCCCGCAATGTCCTTGGGGTCAAATCCCGCTTTTTCCAGCCGGGCCCTGGCCTCCTCGAAAACGGTGAGGATTTCCTGCTCGGCCTGGAGCATGCATTCCTTGGGGGCGAAAAACTCCTTAAAAGCCCAGGACGAGTCATTCTGGCCGCGTATGACGTTGATGAGGCCCACGGTTCTGCCCGGTCCGGCACCCATGCCACGGGCCACGAAATCCACGGCCCGCATGGAATTTTCAGAGCCGTCCAGGGCGATAAGCACCTTGCTGTTGAGGGGTTGCGGGTTGGCCACAAGAAGGGTCGCCGCAAAGAGCTTTTCAATGATTTTGAGCGCCACGCTTCCGATGGAGATATCCGCCAGGGTGCCAGTGCCCTTTCTTCCCAAAAGGACCGCCTCGTATCCGGACAGCCCCTCGGCGATGATGTCCCGGGCAAAACCCTTGTCCCGGTCTTCCACCCGGATGCTCACCGCCTCTTCCGGATACCCTGCGGATACAAGGAGTCCCTTTGCGGTTTCCATGGCATCTAAAATGGATTTTCTCTGGGAGCTTTCCCAGTTTTGCACCTGGGAAAGGGCCTCCCCGTATTTGGGGTTGCGCTCCAGATCCCAGAAGTGGGCGGAAATACATGAAAAAACGTGGTACAAAATTACCTGGGCGTCTTTGAAACAACCTGTCGCGCACAGATACCGGACAGCGCCCAGAGCGTTTTCCGAGCCGTCAAGGGCCACCAGAATTTTTTTCTTTTCACCGGATGCCATGGGGTTTCTCCTCGTATAGGCCGCGTTGCCGCGTGTTGTGGGAAATCGTGCCGCCTTTTAGAGCCGAGCAATGCCCGTGCCAGCGTGGAAAACTGAAAACAGTTTGAAATCACAAATAAAAACATTGTGCTCTAACTGAGTTTCCCGCCAAAGGCGTCACGCTCCTTGACGGTTTGTAAAGCCGAAACAATTCCTACAACACTCCTTTAAGCCAGACAAGAGCCAAACAGAGGCAAACAACAATGGCAAGACGCCTGACCTCTCCCCGGAACTCGCCCACAAGATGCTCGAAACTTCCGTACACTACCAGAATCCGGGCAGCCACCACGCCCATGTGGGCCTCTCCCGCAACGCCGAACGGGATGTTGGGCACAACCAGGGCGCATAAAATGAGGGCCGCGTCCATGAACGAAACAGGGGTGCCGCGCCTCCTGCGCGTGAGCCGCATGGAGGCCAGAACCGAAAAAAGCACCAGGGCAAAGGCCAGATTGAGCGGAATTTTTCCCCAGGACGCCGCCCAAACAGCAGGGGAGCGTTCGCCATGGAACAGGACAAGGGGCATGGCGAGATACACGGCGACGCGAAGCACAACGGGCATGAGCTCCGGCGAGGTAAGCCATGTCGCGGCGACGACGGCGAAAAGCATGAGGGCGGGCCATGCCACGTCTCTGGGAATGACCGCGGGCGCAAGGCAGGAAGCCAGAAGGAGGCTTGGCACTCCCAGGCGAACAAGGCGGAAGGCCACGCGGATATCCAGGTTTTTTTCCAGGGTAAGGCGCAAGGCCGTGTTAAAAATCCGGAGAAGGCCCAGGCTTTTAAACAGGCGAAAAAGCCCCCCGGGCGCGAAAACCGCAAGCCACACAACCACCGCGTCCAGGGCAAAAGCTGTGGCGGGAATCCACAGGGGACCGTTTGGAAACAGCAGGGCGACCGTTACGGGCAATAGGTGGGCGAGGAAGATCAAAAAGGCGGCTTCGCTTTCCCCGAACCCGGAGCAGGCGAGACAGGCGCGCGCGTCCTGTTGCACAGAGGAGGGGGAGAGGGGCTTTTGAAGAGCGCGGCGGATGAGGGAAAACAGGGAGTCCAGAAGGGGATATCCCAGGAGGCACAGGGGCAGGGCGGAGCTGAGCGCGGGATTGTTGCGTCCGAGGGAGAGCGTGACGCATGCGGCCACGTAGCCTAAAAGGTGGCTTCCCGAGTCTCCCAGCGCGACCTTGGAGTGGCGGGTCTGGAACCTCAAAAAACCCAGCACCGCCCCAGTGGCGGCCACAGCGAACACGGCAAGCAGGTTGTCGCCCCCGCCGTGGGCGACAAGGCCGGCGGAGGCGAACGTGACAAGGGAAAAGGCCCCCGCGTTACGCCCTTTCCCGTCCACGAAATGGAACGCGTTGATGATGGCGAGAACGGCCAGGAAGGAGGCGAGGGCCAGGCACCATTCCGGAACAGCGGAACCCCCGTCCAGAGGGACGCGCACTTCCCCCGGGAACGCGGCGCACAGGGCGGCGCAGACCATCCCGCCCTGGCGGACACGGCTGCCGAGTTCGAGCACATCGGCGAGAAATCCCGAAAAGGCCATGATCCCCGCCCCGGCCATGAGCGCCCACATGGCGCTGCGCGGGGGCGCCCAGAGCATGATGGAAACGGTCATGGCCAACACCATGGCCACGCCGCCAACCTTGGACATGGAGGAGGCGGAGGCCTTTTTGAGGCGGGAGGCCCCCATGGGGGCTATCTCCCTCACGAGGCTTACCATGAAGGGGACCAGGGCCATGGTAAGAAGAGTCGCGAAAAAGAACGCTGAAAGAAGATCCGCCATAGTTTTTTCCGCCCGTTGTCCGAAGCCGGGGTTCAAACAGGAGTCAGAACCCGTTCCGATGGAAGGCGCTCCGCCGCGGGCCTGGAACCGTGCGGAGGCGGAGCCGCCCCGTAATGGCAGGGATCCCGGCTTTCGCCGTGGAGACGGCAGGCCGCCGGTCAGGCGGGGCGGCAATCGAAAAGTTATTCTGGCAAAAGGGTTGGATTAAAAGACGCAAGCGCCGTCTGGAACATTAGAAGGCAGGGAGGGACAAGTCAAGAAGGGATAACGGCCTGGAAGGCAGGGCCTGGCTTTTTGTAGAGGGTTTCTCCCGTCAGGCGGGGAAAGTCCTGTTAAATCCTCCTGGGACTTAGGGTCTTGGTAAAATTTTCCGCGGGGATCCCCGCACCGTTGGGTGGCCGCCATATTCCGGACGGCCGGGCCGGGCTTCCCGGGGAGCAGGGACAGTTCCTCAAACGCGCCTTGCTGACGTTTGCCTGTGCCCTCATAATTCTGCTTTGGTGAGGTGCTTGCAAAACAGGAACACCGTCCCCGCCTGTTGCGGGGCTTGCGCCACCGGGTCATCCCCGCGAGGGATGGACTCCATAACAAGTTGAAAAGACTGGATTCCAGCCTGCGCGGGAATGACACCCTGGAGCAAATTCCACAAACAGGCGGAATCGGTATTCACATTGTGCAATTACGTCATCATGCACGCGCTATCCGTCTGCCGGGCGGATGAAAACCCCCGCGCCGGGCGCGGCGTTGATAACCTGCCGGACTCACGCCACATCTTGACACCCGGCAAGGGCTTTGCTACTGTGCTGCGGGATTTTACAGCCATTTTGAGCTGCCATGTCCAGAGGCGCCTGCTCCGGCCTTCCGCCGGCGCAGGCGGTAAAAAATCCGGCAGGCGGTCTTCATGGCGTTTTCGGCATGAAAAAACCGCGCAAGGAGCATCGCTATCATGGTGGACAAAAACGGCCGGCCGCCCTACAAGGGCCATGACGATTTCCCGGACCCTCTGGGAATAGCGGACGAGGATGCCCTGGACGCCGACGCAAAGGCTCTGGAGGAAGATTGTCCCGCCAAGAACCCGGCGTTCCGCCCAAGGCGTCCCCTGTCCGAATCCACGTCCACAGGAATGGAACTCACTCCCGCCATGGGCATTGAAATAGACGGCGACGAGGAGCTTCCCGCATCCTCCCGCAAACCCGCCTCCACCTCGCTGCGCGAACGGGATTTGTTCGGCTCCGGAATGGAGGATCTGGGCCTCGCCATTGAGGAAGAGCCGCAAGAGTCCAGCCCTTCCAGCGGCACCCCGCCCATCGGCATCCAACTGGAAAGCGCGGCGGAACCGGAGGCGCGCGCCGAGGACGAGGACCTGTCCGACTTGTACTCCGGCGACGGCGCTTACCGCCTGGAGGCCGATTCGCGCCGGTATGACGACACAGGAGCCTACACCCCCGTTCTAGGAATCGAGCTTACCCTGGGCGAAGGCCAGGAAACACAGGTCCGGGACACCACCGGCTCCCTGACGCCGCCCATCGGCATTGAACTTACGCCTGACGACGCGGACAACGGATACACCGCTTCTCCCCGCGCGGAAAGCCCTGCCCTGGGAATCGGGCCCGACGCCACCCCGCCACCCTCGGATTTCACCACAGAGCCGCTGCTTACTCCCGAACTCGGCATCGAGCTTGGCACAGGCGGGGAGTTGGAGGCCAGTCCGGAGGACATGGCAAGTCTTGACGAACACCTTGAATCCGAAGCGGAAGAGGGGGACGCGGGGGAAACCGGCGGAGAGGAAATGGAGGCGGGAGCCGGCGAGACATCTTATGCCGCTTCCGGCTTTGACGCGCGGGGCGGTGCGGTTTCCGAAGACAGGATGCGGGCCTTGGCCGCCGCCGAAGTGGCCCGGGCGCTTTCACGGGAGCGGTTGAAAACCCCGTCCCCCCCGGCGGTCAAGGCTCCGGCGGGCGCGGTATCCCAGGACACCGTGCGGGATGCGGTTGCCCAGGAGGTGCGGAACCTGCTTACGCCGGAACAGCTTCGCGAGGTTATCTCCGCTGAATTTTTCGAGATATTCACCCTGAACAGCATCAGCGAAATGCTGTACGCCGAAATCAGCCGCCATGTGGACTACGACTCGGTGCGCAAGGGCCTGGGCGAGGCGGTCCGGGCGGAACTCTCCCGGGAAGCCATGAAAGGGGCCTTGGCGGAGGAGATAAAGGCCGCTCTGGGCGGAATGAATCTGAAAGAAGAGGCGTCCGCGGCGGTCAAGTCCGCCCTGGAAGGGATGGATTTCAGGGAGGAGGCAAAAGCCGCCGTGAAAGAGGCTGTGGCGGGCATGGACCTCGCCGCCTCCCTGTCCGGAGCGCTTAAAGACGCGGTCAATCCGGAAAAGGTGGAGGCCGCTGTCACAGGGGCGCTGGAGGCGCGGCTTTCCCCCGAGGCCATCGAGGCCGCCCTTGCCGCGCGCCTGGAAACCGCCCTGGACCCCGAGCTTTTCCAGAAGGTCATGGCCGCCGTGGTCAAGCGCTCCCTGGATCCCAAACGCCTCGACCAGGTTACCATGGCCGTGGCCAAGGCCCTTGTGGGACAACGCATCGAACAGGCCTTTAACCAAAGCGTCAAGGCCGCGGTGCTGGCAGAGCTTAAAAAACTCCGGGAAGCCGCCGGAGTATGACCGCGCTGAGACAAAACGCGGGACGGGCGTGTCCGGACTGTTGCCCGGCGGCTCTCCCGCGTTGTTTTTTCTTGCTCTTTGGCCGGAATTGCTTTAATCGCGCTCATGCGCCGAAAAACGGTTTTCCAGCCAAAACCCGAGAGGAGCACGCATCATGGACGCCCAGCTTGACAAGGGATACGAACCCAAGGACGTGGAAGCGCGCTGGTACGCTTATTGGGAAAACCAGGGACTCTTTCGCGCCGGCGAGTCCAGGATCCCCCGGTATTCCATCGTTATTCCCCCGCCCAATGTGACCGGCGTTCTCCACATGGGCCACGCCCTGAACAACACCCTTCAGGACATCCTGTGCCGCCACCGCCGCGCCAAGGGCGACAATGTGTTGTGGATGCCGGGCACGGACCACGCGGGAATCGCCACCCAAAACGTGGTGGAGCGCCAGCTTGCCGCCGAGGGCACGGACCGGCACGCTGTGGGCCGCGACGCTTTTATTGAACGGGTCTGGCAATGGAGGAAGCAGTCCGGCGGCGCCATCATCCACCAGTTGAAACGCCTGGGCGCCTCCTGCGACTGGGAGCGCGAACGCTTTACCATGGACGAGGGGCTTTCCCTGGCCGTGCGCAAGGTTTTTGTGGAACTGTACAAGGCCGGACTCATCTACCAGGGCGACTACATCATCAACTGGTGCCCCCGCTGCCATACGGCCCTGGCCGACCTCGAAGTCGAGCATGAGGACACCCAGGGCGCGCTCTACCATATTGAATACCCCTTTGCCGGCGCTGCGGGCGGGCTTGTGGTGGCCACCACGCGGCCTGAAACCATGCTGGGCGACACCGCGGTGGCGGTGAACCCCGAGGATGCGCGCTACCTTTCCCTGCCCGCGGACCGCGTGCTATTGCCCCTCATGGACCGGGAAATCCCCGTCATCCGGGACGGCTATGTGGAGACCGGGTTCGGCACCGGCGCCCTCAAGGTCACCCCCGCCCATGACCCCAACGACTTCGAGCTGGGCGTCAGACACCGCCTCCCCATGCCCAAGGTCATCGGCGACGATGGCCGCATGACCGAACTGGCAGGCCCCTACGCGGGCCTCGACCGGTTCGAGGCGCGCAAGCGCATTGTCCAGGATCTCGAGGCCCTGGAACTTTTAAAAAAGGTGAAACCCCTTCTCCACGGGGTCGGCCACTGCTACCGCTGCAAAACCACCATCGAACCCAATCTCTCCAAACAGTGGTTCGTCAAGGTGAAGCCCCTTGCGGAAAAAGCCATTGCCGCGGTCCGGGACGGGAGCACGCGGATTATTCCCGACCACTGGACCAAGACCTACTATGACTGGATGGAAAACATCCGGGACTGGTGCGTAAGCCGGCAAATCTGGTGGGGCCACCGGATTCCCGCGTGGAAATGCCAGGACTGCGGCGCGGTGATGGTGGAGATGGAGGATCCGGAACGCTGCAATGTCTGCGGCTCCACGGATATCATCCAGGATCCGGACGTGCTGGACACGTGGTTTTCCAGCGCTCTGTGGCCGTTTTCCACCATGGGCTGGCCGGAGAAAACCGAACTCCTGAAAACCCATTACCCCACGTCGTGCCTGGTCACCGGTTTTGACATTTTGTTCTTCTGGGTCGCCCGCATGATGATGATGGGCCTGTGGTTCATGGAGGACGTGCCCTTTAAGGAAGTGTACATCCATGCCCTGGTGCGGGACGCCGAGGGCAAGAAAATGTCCAAGTCCAAGGGGAACGTGATTGACCCCCTGGAGGTGATAGACAAATACGGCTGCGACGCGTTCCGCTTCACCCTGGCCGCCCACGCGGCCATGGGCCGGGACATCAAGCTCTCCACCGAGCGCGTCGAGGGATACCGGCACTTCATCAACAAGCTCTGGAACGCGGCCCGGTTCGCCCTGAGCCATCTGGACGGCCACACGGTAAACATGGGGCAGGGCACTCCGGAGGCCGTGTTTGACCGCTGGATTCTTTCCCGGCTTTCAACGGTCACGGCCACCGTCGAGAAAGAGCTTGCCGCCTACCGGTTCAACGAGGCCGCAGGCGCCTTGTACCAGTTTGTGTGGCACGAGGTCTGCGACTGGTATCTGGAGGCGGCCAAGCCGGTGCTCTACAACGGCGGCGAGCGGGAAAAGGCCATGACCAAAAACGTCCTGGCCCGGGCGTTCCACGACCTTCTCATTTTGCTCCATCCCTTTGTTCCTTTTGTCACCGAGGAAATCTGGGGCCGGATGTTCCCTGAAAAAGGCTCCATCATGCGGGCCGCCTATCCCAGGGCCGTGGACGAGGCGGCCGGGGTTCTCCAGGACGCGGACGCCGAGGCGGAAATGCGTCTGGTCATGGGCGTGGTGACAGCGGTGCGGAACATCCGGGGGGAAATGAACCTGCCTCCCGGAGCCTGGCTGCCCGTGGTGGTCCGTCCGCCGGAAAATCCTGGCCACGACGCGGCGGCCCATGCCGATCTCGTGAAAAGTCTGGCCCGGGTTTCGGCCTATACGGTGGGACCTGGTGAGCGCCCGCGCGGAGCCGCCACCGCGGTGGCCGAGGAGCACACTGTTTACGTGCTGCTCGAGGGCGTGATTGACCTTGCCAAAGAGATTGCCCGGCTTGAAAAGGAAACCGCCAAGGTGGAAAAGGAACTGGTGAGCCTTGATAAGAAGCTCGCCAACGAGGATTTCCTCAAAAAAGCGCCCGAGGACGTGATTGCGAAAGTCAAAGGCCAGCAGGCGGAGCTAAGGGAAAAGAAGGAGCGCCTGGAGGCCAACATCCAGAAAGTGCGGGAAATCCATGCCGGATAGGAAAAGCGCCATTCCGGACACGCCCGGCCCGGCCCTGGGCAAAAACCCCCTGGTTTCGAGGCTCATTGACCTTGCGCTTCTGGAAGACATAGGGCCCGGCGATGTGACAACGGACGCTGTGGTGCCGCCGGAGGCCCGGGGCAGGGGCGTCATCTTCGCCAAGGAGACCCTTGTTGTTGCCGGCCTGGACGTGGCCCGGGAAGTGTTTTTCAGGATGGACCCGGACATCGTCTTTACCCCGGTGTGCCGGGACGGGGACCGGCTGTTGCCCCATGTCCCGCTGGCGGAGCTTTCCGGCGGCCTGCGCGGACTTCTCACCGGGGAACGCGTTGCGCTCAACTTTCTCCAGCGCTTATGCGGCGTGGCCACCCATGCGCGGGCGCTTGTGGAGCGGCTTTCCGGAACCGAGGCACAACTCGTGGACACCCGGAAAACCACGCCGGGATGGCGCGCCCTTGAAAAATACGCCGTCCGGACCGGCGGCGCCGGGAACCACAGGATGGGGCTTTATGACGCTGTTCTCATCAAGGACAACCACATAGCGGCCTGCGGAAGCCTCACCCTTGCTGTGGAGCGCGCCAAAAAAGCAGCGCCGTTCACGCTTAAAATCGAAGTGGAGTGCGAAACCCTGGCCCAGGTGGAAGAGGCTCTGGCCGCGGGCGCCGGAATTATCATGCTGGACAATATGGACGATTCCGCCGTGGCGGAGGCCGCGCGGCGCATCGCGGACCGCGCGCTTGTGGAGGTCTCGGGAAGGGTCGGCCCGGAGCGGCTGAAAACTTTGGCGGAACTGGGCGTCAACGTGGTGTCCATGGGCGCCTTGACCTACGGCGCAACAGCGGTTGACATCAGCATGGAACTTTTCAAAGACTGACACACCCGGCGGCCAAAGCGCGGAGCGGAGCATGGGAAGAGACGAGGCCCGGGAATTCGGCAATCCTTCCGCGCTGGCGGAAAACCGGCTTTTCTATAAATTCGCCGACGCGGGCCACACCGCCTACTACACCCTGTGCGTGCATTTCGGCCTGTTCTCCCCCAAAACCCCGCCCGTCAAGCTCAACAGGGCGGAGCAGCGTCTTTTTCTCCGCGCCTTTCGCCACCAGCAGACACGGCTTGAAAACGTGGGCCGGTTCATTGACGCCCAATCCTCTCCGGGTCTGTGGCTGGACGTGGGCTGCGGAAGCGGCCAGTTCCTTTTCCGCGCGCTGAAGAGGGAGGGAAACCGTGCCGTGGGCACAGAGCTGGATCCGGAGCAGCTTGCCGCCGCGCGGGAGCTTTTGGAGGCAGCGGGCGCGCCCCCGCGTTTCAGTCTTGTGTGCCAGCCTCCCGATGTCCTGCCCTTCAAGGACGGCGCGTTTGACTATGTGCTCTCGGCGGACGTGATGGAGCACGTGGGCCTGGAAAACCAAGAGGCCGTGCTCAGGGAGATGCGAAGGGTTCTCAGGCCGGGGGGAACGCTTTTGCTGCACACTCCCAACGCCAACCGGGTGCGGGTCACAACGGTGTATAAAAAGGCGTTCTATCTCTTAAAAGGCTACAATCCCTTTTCCATCCGCCATTCTTTTCCCAAGGGCCACATCAGCCTGGTTTCCCCCAAACGGCTGAAACGCCTTGCGGAATCCCCGGGCTTCACTGTCCGGGTCCGGTATTTTGGGGACACCCTTTCTGAACGGCTGTTATCCCGCGCGCCCCTTGTCCGGGATGTCTGGTCCCGCTCCTTTGTTCTCCTTGGAACAAAAGCCAGGTAACGCTTTCGCGTTGACAGCCTTGGTTTGTGGTGTGGGGCTTGGGCGCGGAACCCTGCCAGGCAACCGTATTCCGCGGCGATAAAGAAGCCCTCCCGGCACAGCCGGAAGGGCTTCTTTGCACAGCCGGTCAATTCCCCGGCAAATCCGAAACGGAAAAGGGAAGCAACCCTCAGCCCGTCACCCCCTGTATCCGTTTAAGCACGTTGGGAACTCCCGCCACGATCTCATCAAACACATCCGCCACCGAGCACTGGCAGCCCACCAGCCCAGCGATCTGCCCGCAGGGCATGACCGCGGTGTCCCGGGTTCCCCCCTGCATCACATAGGCCGCGTCCCCGGCGTTCACCATGGCCGTGTCCACATCCGCCTTGGTCATGCCCGAAACCAGCATCACCACCTTGTTCTTCAACACCCGGATGGGCATGGCCTCCTTGCCCAGAAGAAGCGTGCCGTCACAGTCCGCGCCGCACAGCTCTTCCTTGAAGAAATCCGGCACCGGGCATTCCCGGGTTGCCACAAACCGTGTGCCCATCTCAACGCCCTCGGCGCCCAGGGCAAAGGCCGCGGCCACGCCCCGGGCGTCCGCGATGCCGCCCGCGGCCACCACCGGCAGGTCCACCGCGTCCACAATCTGGGGAACCAGGCACAGAGTGGTCACGTTTTCCCGTCCCACATGCCCCCCGGCCTCGTAGCCCATGGCGATGATGCCGTCCACCCCGGCGTCCCGGGCCTTTTTGGCGAGCTTGACACTGGACGCCTTGTGGAACACCGTAAGCCCGGCCTGCTTGGCCCTGTCCATGATTTTGGCCGGATTCCCCGCCGAGGTGGTGATGGTTTTGACCCCCATTTCAATGGCGGCCTCCAGGGCGTCAAAAGCGTTGGACCGGTACACCGGGATGTTGAGCCCGAACGGTTTTTCGGTGAGCGCCCGGGCTTTCCGGATTTCCGCCCTGATGTCCTCGGGATTGTCCAGCCCGCTTGCCGCGATCTGGCCAAAACCGCCCCTCATGGAAACCGCGGCGGCCATGTCTCCCAGGGTGATCATGCGCATAGGCCCCAGAATGATGGGATACCGGACGCCCAGAAGCGCGCTCACCCGTGTTTTCCACCCGTCATTGGTTGAACTTGGCATATTGCTCCTTTAGGACCGATTTTTTGACCTTCATAGTCGCGGTCATGGGCAAATCGTCCACAAATTTGATGTGCCGGGGGTGTTTGTACCGTGCCACCTTTCCCTGGAGATAGTCAAGCACTTCCTGTTCCGTGACTTTCTGCCCCGGCGCGGGCAAAATGAACGCCATGCCTGTCTCTCCCCATTTCTCGTCCGGCACGCCAATGATGGCGCAGTTGGAGATTTTGGGATGCCCGGCCAAAACTTTCTCGACCTCTGCGGGATACACGTTCTCGCCGCCGCTCCGGTACATGTCCTTGGCCCGGTCCACAATGTAGAGGTAACCCTCCTCGTCCATGTAGCCAAGGTCGCCCGTGTCCAGAATGTTGTTGACGATGGTCCGCGCGGTCTGTTCCGGCAGGTTCCAGTACCGGCTCATGACAGTGGGGCCTTTGGCCAGAATGCAGCCAATCTCGCCCGGCGGCAGCTCCTTGCCGTTCTTGTCGCCAATCCACACATGGGTGAAGAAGCCGGACTTGCCGATGCTGCCCATTTTCCGCTGCACGTCCTCCCGGGGAACCAAGGTCATGGCCGAGTTCTCGGTTTGCCCAAAGCCCTGCTGCATGTAAAGGCCGCGCCTGCAAAGCTCCTCAAAGAGCGAGGGCGGCGTGCGCTCCCCGCCGCCCACCACGGTTCGGACCGTCGAGATATCCACCTGGTCGAGTTTGCCGGATTCGAGAATCATGCGCCACATGGTGGTGAGGGCGAAAACCACGGTGCCCTTGTAGCGCTGAATGTCGTCGGCGAACTGGTTGGGATCAAAGCCCATGCGCATAGTCATGGTGAGTCCGCCGAACAGCGTGGGGGTAGCGACGATGAAAAGGCCGCCGGAATGGAAAAGCGGCATCTGGGCCACAACCACGTCATCGGGCATGGCACCCATGTAGATGCCCACCTGCATGCACTTGAAATAGGTCTGGCCGTGGGAGAGCACGGCGCCCTTGGGATTGCCGGTGACGCCCGAGGTATAGACGATGGCGAGATCGTCCTCCATTTCCACAGGCTTGTCCGGGGTCGGCTCTGCAACGGGCATGCCGGAGACAGACTTGTGGTAGTCGTTGGCCCAGTCCGGGCACGCGGGCATCATGGGGTTGTTGCCGCGCAAATAGATGAACTTGTCCTCGTCCACAGTGAGACGGGTGCGGATGAGGTCCACGGAGCCGAGGAAGGAGTCGTGGAACAGAATCATGCGGGCGTCGCAGTCGTTGATCTGGTATTCCAGCTCAGGGCCGACAAGGCGCCAGTTGAGGGGAACAAACACGATGCCCAGCTTGGCGGCGGCGAAGTAGGCTTCGAGGAACTCCATGCAGTTGAGCATGAGAACGCAGACGCGGTCGCCCTTTTTCATGCCCTTTTTTTGGAAGAAGTGGGCGCAGCGGTTCACCCCTTCGTTCAGGGCCTTGTAGGTCACGGCCTGGTCCTCGAAGATAACAGCGGTTTTGTCGCCATTGAGCAAGGCGCGTTTCCTCATGATGTAGCCAACATCCCATTGCACTGCCATTTCAAGTCTCCTTTCGGAACGGTTGGGCTTAGAGCCGTAACTGCATGATCGCTTAATTTTATTCCGCCGCTTGTTGGGCGCGGGATTGTCTCGTTGTTTTTATCGCCTCCACGAGCTCGGGCAATATGTCCCCTGCCTTGCCCTGCAAAAAGACATCCGCGTGCGGGGTAAGGGCGCCGGGCTCCGGGTTGATATCCACGAGAAACGCGCCCCGGCGCTTGGCGCGCACAGGGAGCGACGCGGCTGGATAAACCACGCCGGAGGTTCCTGCGATGAGCACAAAGCCTGCGGAGTCCGCAGCGGCAATGGCGGGTTCGAGGTCCTGGACCGCCTCGCCGAAACCGACAAAATCCGGACGGACCAGACCTCCACAAGCCGGGCATTTAGGGAGCGCGTCCGTGAGCCCCTTGAGGTTAAAATCTTGAAGGCGTGCGACAGCCTCCCTTGCTCCGGCGAAGTAGATTTTCCTGTTTGGGCGCTCTTTTTTTCCACAGGCGGTGCAGCGCAGGCGGCGAACGTTTCCATGGAGTTCGAAAAGCGTTTGGGTGCCAGCGGCGCGGTGGAGGTCATCCACGTTTTGGGTGATGACTGCGGAAAGGAGTCCCATACATTCCATTTCCACCAGGGCAAGATGGCCGGGATTGGGCCGTGCCTGTTCCAGGGAGTTGAAAAAGGCATCGATGATTTCCGGGGCTTTTTCCGGATGGGCGGCGAGAACGGCGAGCATGCCGCCGCTTTGGCCTTCGGAATAGGTGTCCCAGAGCCCGCCGGGGTCGCGGTAGGTGCGGATGCCGCTTTCAGCGGATATGCCGGCGCCTGTGAGAGCGACGCCGGGGCCGCGTTTTTTTAAGGTGTTGGCGATGGATATCAGGTCGCGCATGGCGCACTCCGGGATTGAGAGTAAGAGAGAGAGAGACGAATGTAGAATATCCAATATCGAGCCGCGGAACCGCAGAAGTGAAGGCAGAGACAAAGGCAAAGGCAAAGACAAAGACAAAGGCAAAGACAAAGGCAAAGACGAATGTAGAATATCCAATATCGAACCGCAGAATCGCAGAAGTGAAGGCAACGGCAAAGACAAAGACAAAGGCAAAGGCAAAGACGAATGTAGAATATCCAATATCGAACCGCAGAACCGCAGAAGTGAAGGCAACGGCAAAGGCAAAGACAACGGCAAAGGCAAAGACGAATGTAGAATATCCAATATCGAACCGCGGAACCGCAGAAGTAAAGACAACGGCAAAGGCAAAGAC
>JAGVGH010000041.1 GCA_020057225.1 Desulfobacterales bacterium
CGCTCCGATGGCTCGGGTTCCATTGCCGTAGGGGCGCACGGCGTGCGCCCGAACAGGGGAATCCCTTGCAATAAGATTATTTATGGATAAGCTCTAAATGTTATGCGGCGCTACGCGCCCTCCTCCTCCCCGGCGTCCTCTTCTTCCCCGTTCTCCTCCGCTCCGTTCTGCTCCGTCTCCCACCACACCGTGAACCGCCCGCAGTAGCTGACCTCCTGAACGTATTCCGTCGGCCCATCCTCCTCCTCGTCACGCTCGATGACCAGACGGATGGCGAGAACGTGGGGGGCCTCGATTTTCGCCCAGAGTTCGAGGATGACGTTGGACTCCTCGTCAGGGAGGGAGGTGGTGTTGTCTCCGATGCGTTCCCGGCGCCGCCGGAGAATGGGAAACTCGAGGTCTTCGATGGTGGCGCTTTCTTTGCTTCCGGTCTGGGTGTTGATTCCGGTCACCGGGTGCGTTTTCCAGCCCAGGGCCTCGGCCAGTGTTGCGACAGAGCGCCCGTCCAGCACATAATACCCGGTGTCCTCGATGAACTCCCGCCATCCGGCGAGCGCGTCCGAATACTCCACCGGATGCACCGCGACCCCCGCGTCGTGCAGCTCGATCAGCTCCGCCTTCCTAAAATCATTGCCTCCGCCCATGGATCCTCCTCTTTAAAATGTTTGAGGAAATTGCAAAACTCATGAGGTAATTGCAAAACTCTTAGAAACGACAAATTTGATGTAGGCCGGATGGTTCTGTCCGAAGGGCAGGTTCATCCAACACATAGAAATTATTTTAGACATGTTGGGTGAACCCGGGCCTTGCGGCCCGGAGCCACCCAGCCTACGCTTAATTTTGCAATTACCTTTCATAAAAACGACAAATTTAACGTAGGCCGGGTGGTTCGGCCCGCAGGGCATGCCAATCCAAGACATAGAAATCATTCGGAAATATTGGATGACTACGGGCCTTGCGGCCCGGGTTCACCCGCACAGCCTGTCTCCGCCGCGGCCTTGGGCATTCCATAGACCACACAGGCCTCTTCGTTTTGGGCGATAATGACGGCGCCTTTCCGCTTCATTTCAACCAGGCCTTTTGAGCCGTCATTCCCCATTCCCGGCAGTATAACCCCAAGCATCCTTTTATTCCAGTTGAAAACGACGGAACGACGGACTCCCTCATCACATCCACGGAAGGCCGGCGCATCGAATCCTTGGGTTCCCGTGACAAAACCAAGCGGGCCGCCCCTGATACCAAGGCGCAATCAGACAAGGCATGCCCGCACCCCGGCCCTCTCCCACAGGGAGAGGGAGCTTTCAGCAGGTATTGCGGACTGGACCGCATTTTGGTAGTGAACCCGCAGGGGATGCCCGCGAGGGATTCCGAATGCCCCCCAAAAAGATATCCCCCGGGATTGAGGGTCCGGAGGAATCCTTTGTCTTTTGAGGCAATTGCAAAACTCATAGAAACGACAAATTTGAGGGAGGCTGGGTGTCGCGACGCGTGACACCCGAAAGCGCGAAACGAGAAGGGCAACTGTGGCGCTATGCGGTTTCCTCTGGAATAAATGGAAATTCAACGCTGTCGCCTTTTGCGGCGCCCTCTTTGGGCAAACGCCGCGAAAAGCGACAGGCAAAACCGGGCGCTCATGTCCAGTGCTCGGTGTCCAGCACCCTGTACGCCTCCTGCCCCTTGCCGTCCGAGAGCACGCGCCGGACAATGTTCTTCCCGGCCAGGGTTTCCAGGGCCAGGCAAAAGGCGTCTTCTGTTCCGTTCCAGACCCGCAGAATGTTTTGGGAGGTAAGCCGCGCCCCCTCGTCCGCGAGTCCGCACAGGAGCAGGTACAGGGACACGGCCTCGGTGGACAGGCCCATGGTGAAAATTCTCCGGTTCATGCCCGCCATCTTGTAATGGTCTTCCATCTCTTTCTCCCGGTTCCCGCAGGCCCTGTCACAACCCCTGTCCGCCGGATGGGCGCTTGACCCGGCGGAAAGCGCGCTTATACTTGAGACACCAGGCGCAAAGCGCCCGGACAGCTTTTTATATCCCAAACCCGGCGGTTTGAAAACAGGGCGCGAAGCCATGGCGCCGCCGGAGAGAAAGGATGTCCGCCATGCCCGTTTATGAATACGCGTGCCATGCCTGCGGCCACACATTTGAAAGGATTGTCCGGACAGGAGACCCGGAAACGCCTCCCTGCGAGTCCTGCGGTTCCACGGAAACCCGGAGGATTTTATCCGCTTTTGCCCGGGCCGTATCAGGGGGCCTGGGATCCTCCGGCTCCTCCGCCTCCTGCGGCCCGTCCAAGGGATTCTCCTGAGGCTGAAAACACCCGCGGCGGTCCGCCCGCGGACGGAACAGGGCGGCTCTTTCAAGGGCCGCCCGACAAAGCCAGTCTCTCTTTTTCACCGGCCCGCTCCCGTCCTATTCGATGTCCGGGCCACTTCACCTGCACTGTAGGGGCAACCCCCCATAAGCGCTAACTTACCTTAATTGCATGCACATTGTTATTTTTTGGGTAGTTCCGCTAGAATAATAGGTGTTGGGTGAACCCGCGCGCGAAAGACG
>JAGVGH010000039.1 GCA_020057225.1 Desulfobacterales bacterium
GGTGGTTCCGGGCCGCAAGGCCCGGGTTCACCCAACAATTATACCATTATTCCAAGATGTTGGGTGAACCTGCCCTTCGGGCGGAACCACCCGGCCTGCGTCAATTATGCAATTGCCTCTTTTGTCTTGTATTCTGACTCCTGACTCCTAACTCCTGATTTCTCAGGCTCCGTCATCCCGGGGCCAGCCTTTTCACGCTTCACCGGGTTTTGCCGCCGCGCCGCCTTTGGCAAGGCCGCGGGCGGACATGCCCGCATTTTTCCGGACGGACCGCCGGGACCGCCCGCGCCCCTTGTGGAAAACATGGAAAAGTTCATACTGGTCATAGACGATTCGCCAACCATCCGTTCCTCTGTCACCTTTTGCCTTCAAAAAGCCGGATACAGCGTCATCCAGGCCAAAGACGGCGAGAACGCCCTGGAGGCCCTGATAAGGCTCAAGAAAAAGGGATCCATGCCCGCCCTGATTCTTACCGACATCAATATGCCCAACATGGACGGGATAACCCTTATCCAAAGAATCAAGGCCACGGAGTTCCGTTTTCTGCCCATCCTGGTGCTGACCACCGAGGGGGAGCGCGCCATGATTGAAAAAGGGAGGCAGAGCGGGGCGTCCGGCTGGATCATCAAGCCCTTCAACCCCGAGGAGCTTCTCGGGGCCATCAAGAAGTTTGTGTATATGAAATGATGCCAGGCCGCTCAATCCTTGGCGCCTGCTGAAAGCTCTTGTTACATCTCCCTTTCCCCGCGGGAGAGGGTCGGGGTGAGGGCATTGCTTGCTGGAGATGCCTGATTTCATCTTGGCATGAGTCCGGGCGGGACAGGCGGGCCTCCATGAACGAAATGGACGAGACCCTTCAGATTTTTTTCCAGGAAACGGAAGACCTTCTCAAGGCGGCCGAGGAGGCCCTGTTGCGCCTGGAGGGGGACCCCAAAACAGGGCCCCATGTGGAGGAGTTGTTCCGCTCCATCCATACCCTGAAAAGCGGCTCCGCCATGGTGGGATTCACCACAACGTCCGAATACGCCCACGCCCTGGAAAATCTCCTCGAAAGGGTGCGCGGCGGCACCCTTCCCATTTCCAAACCCCTTGTCTCGTATCTTTTGGAAGACGTGGACTTTTTGCGCCAGATGGTTGAAAACGGCGCGGAAGGCCGCCCCGAGGCCGAGCCCGGGGTCATCAAGAACAAAAAGGCCCAGGTCAACCGGTTTCTTGGAATGGACGCCATTCCCGGCGCGGAACCCGAGGAAGAGCGCCCGCGTCCCGCCCAGGAGCCCAAACCTCCCGCCGCGGCCCCTGTTGCCGCGCCAGGTCCGGAAAAAACACGGGAGCCGGAGCCGTTGCGCGCGGAACCCGAGAAGGACGACAGCAGGTTTTTCGAAATCACCCTCCGGTTTAAAAACGATCTCTTTCTTTCCGGACAGGACCCCATTTTGCTCCTGCTCGCCCTTTCCGAAATGGCCGAGCTCGTGGACGTGGCCCCGGATTTGTCCCGGCTGCCCCGCTACGACGAGCTGGACCCGTTCAGCATGTACCTTTCCTGGCGCATTGTGGCGAAGACCCAGGCGACGCTGGAGGAAATCGGGGACATCTTTCTTTTTGTGAAAGACGACAATCCCATCGAAATCGAGGAGGTCTCCCGGCGTTTCAAGGACGGTGTGGATGTGGAGGTGGGGGAACAGCCCATCGGGGAGGTTTTGGTGTCCCGGGGGGCTGTTTCCAGGGAGGATTTGGGCGGCGCGCTCAGGGAGCAAAAGAAAATCGGCCAGATTCTGGTCGAGAGCGGAAAAGTCGAAGAGGCCGTGCTGGACGAGGTGGTGAGCCAGCAAAACGAGAGCCGGGTCACCTACCGGAAGACCAGCCTCCGGGTGGACGTGGAGAAGATTGAGCATTTGATGAATCTGGCCGAGGAAATCGGCATTGGTCTTTCGCGCACGCGCAACGTCCTGGAGCGGATGGAGATGGCGCTGGACCATGAACTGTCCATTGAGCTTGAAAACTTGCACAAGGTGAACCGGGAGTTCCAGGAGCGGGTGGCCCAGGTCCGCATGTTTCCCCTGGAAGGCACGTTCCGCCGGTTTCAGCGCATTGCCCGGGACACGGCTTTCGAGCAGGGAAAGCGCATCCGGGTGCTTCTTTCCGGAGTGGACACGGAGTTGGACAAGGAGGTCATCGAGCATATCACAGACCCCTTGAAGCATTTGGTGCGCAACTGTGTGGACCACGGGATAGAGCCTCCCGCGGAGAGGGAGAGCGCCGGGAAAAATCCGGAGGGGGTGATCGGGTTCCGGGCGTTTCAAAAGGGCGGGATGATTCTGGTGCAAATCAGGGACGATGGCCGGGGCGTGGACTACGACAAGGTGCTCCGGCGCGCGCTTGAAAAGGGGGTGCTGAAGCAGGGGGAAACCGTCGGGCCGGAAAACGTGCTGGATATTTTGTGTACGCCGGGTTTTTCAACGGCCCAGGAAGTGACGGCGCTTTCGGGCCGGGGCGTGGGCATGGACGTGGTGCGGACAGAGGTGGAAAAGCTGGGAGGCGCCATGGCCCTCACGACGGAAAAGGGGAAGGGGAGCACGTTTACCCTGTCTTTGCCCCTTACCTTTGCTCTTACCGAGGTTCTGCACGTGCTGGCGCATGGCCGCTCCTTTCTGGTGCCCCTGTGGGGTGTGGCGGGAACCGAGGAGTACAATCCCGGACGGGTCCGGTTCTTTGGCGGGACCGGGCGGGTGGCGCTGTTCCGGGACGAGTATGTGCCCCTGGTGAGCCTTGGGTCGTTGTTCGGGCTGGATGCGGAAGGGGGGGGGCAGGGGACGGTTTTGGTGTTTATTGACACCGCGCGGCAGCGTTTTGGTCTTTTGGTGGATGAGGTCCAGGACCCGCATCAGGTGGTGGTGAAAAGCCTTGAAACGAATTTCCGCGGGGTGCCGGGGATTTCCGGGGCCACGCTGATGGGGGACGGTTCGATTTCCCTGGTGATTGATTTATTTTCCGTGGAGGAGATGTTTTTCCGGCCGGTTGGCGGGCGGCACAATGCGTGAAGAGGAGAAGACAGGAGTTAGGAGAGAGGAGTTAGAAGTTAGGAGCCAGGAGTTAGGACTTAGAATAAAACATGCTGTTTTTGTTATGTTTTCTGATTACAAACGGGGCTTGCCCCGCCCAATATAAGAACAGGGCCTTTTTCCTTTTAGCAGCCGCGTAGCGGCAAGGTTTTTGAGTTAGCCTGGGGTTTCAACCCCAGGACATGGCAAAGACATTATCCACGCAAAAAACATAGATAATCCGGATATGGAATCCCAC
>JAGVGH010000167.1 GCA_020057225.1 Desulfobacterales bacterium
GCGGGAGCGCGCCGGGAGAGGGCGGGCCAGGGGCGAGCGCGGATACGGACGAGGGGGACGAGGACGGAGCGGGGGCCGGTGGAAAGACAGGAAAACGGAACCGGCCCAGAGTGCGAAAGGCGGGGTGAGCAGGCGGACACACCTGTCCCCGTAAAGGTTTTCACGCTTTAAATGGCCAACCCCCCGACAGGAGCGCGCGGCATGCGTTTGAGGCCCAAGGAAACAGACCGCAATGTGGACGCCCTGTCCGGGCTTTTCCTCAACGTCTATCCCTCGAAGTCCCGTTTTGCGGAAGCCTACAGGACGCTTAGGACCAACATCCGGTTTTCCTTTTTGGAACATGAGTTCCGGTCCCTTTTGGTCACCAGCTCCGGGATGGAGGAAGGCAAAACCATCACCACCATGAACCTGTCCTACACCATTGCCCAGTCAGGACGCGGGGTTGTGATGGTGGACGCGGACCTCCGCAAGCCTTTCTTAAGCCGTCTCATGCCAAGCCGTGAAATGGCGGGCCTTACAGGGGTTTTATCGGACATTCTGGGAGCGGGGGTCAGGACCGGGACCATGGCGCCCCTGTTGCTCCAGGACTTGGTCCGGCTCTTGGGGCTTCAGAAAAAAACCGGAGTGCTGGGCCTGGAAGGGGAAGGCCAGGTTTTCGAGTTCCTTTTCTTTCAAGGCCGGCTCATGGACTGCCGCTGGCCCACATGCCCTCCCGGAAAGCAGTTGTTGTCCCTTTTGGTCAAAAGGGGAATTCTGACCGAGGCGGCGGCGCGGGCTGCCGCGGAAAAAGCCCCGGAAAGCGGCACGCGTCCGGGATTTGATCTCATCAATTCCGCCGGGTTGGACAAGGAGGCTCTTGCCGGCCCGCTCAATATGATATCCGCCGAATGCATCCAGCTTGCCATGCGCATGGAAAGCGGGCGCTACATATTTCAGGAGCGGCTGGAGGCCGACATGGAGCGGAACTGGTATGACCCGGAAGAGGTGCGGCGCATTTACCGGGAGGTCGCGGCCGGCGAGGATGCATCCCCCCATCTTAAAGCAAAAATTCTCTCCGCCGTGCAAAAAACAGGAGTCGAGGGTTTGAGCCTTCTTCCCGCCGGGCCGTTGCCGCCCAATCCCTCGGAACTGCTTGGCTCCGAGCGCATGCTGAGTCTTCTAAGCATCCTCAAGTCCTGTTTTGATGTGGTGGTTGTGGACACCCCTCCCATTCTCCCTGCCAGCGACGCCCTTGTGCTGGCCCCCCACACAGATGGCGTGGTATTTGTCGTCAAGGCCGGCAAGCTGAACCGGGAGATGGTGCGCAAGGCTGTGGACCAGCTTAGAAAAACCAACGCCAAAATTCTGGGCGCGGTGCTGAACCAGGTGGATGACCAGCGGGGGGGTTATTATAAGTATTATGAAAAATACTATTCCAAATACTACGGAGAGGAAGCGTGACCTCCCCCCAGGCGCAAAACCCGTCCGGCGGTAAAACGCGGCGCGGGACGCGCGGAAGATTGCGCGCGGCTGTTCTTCTTCTGGCTGTTGCCTCTTTTTGCTTTGCCGCCCTGGCGGCGCGTTTCGCCTGCGAGGTCCGGCACGCGCGGGGTGAGGAATACCTGGAAAGGGGCAACCACGGACTTGCGGCTCAAGAGCTTGAGCTGGCCGCTCAAAACCCCATGGCCGGTCCGGAGGTTGGGCGCTCCCTTGGAGACGCCTACCTGGGACTTGCGGAACCTGGCATGAAGGCCGGAAGCCCCCGCGCGTGGTGCGAGAAGGCCCGGGACGCCTACGCCCGCGCCGTGGAGGCCAATCCGCTGGACCCTGTACCGGTCTTTGGCCTTGCCCGCAGCCTTGCGCGCCTGGAAGACCTCGACGCCCGGGAGAAAAGGCGCCCGGGCCGGCCTGCCCTCCCGTATTACCAGCGGGCCATAGAACTTCGCCCCAATGGCATCTATTACCATTGGACCCTTGCCAGATATCTGCACTGGAAGGGAAACACTGTTCTTCTCACGGCAATTCTTGAAAATCTTGCCCGGATTTACCCTGCGGCTGTTATCGCCCTGCCCGGGGAACCCTTTTGGTCCCCTCCCGCAAAGGAGGCGGCCACCCGGGGCCTTGGCGCCGCTCTGAAAAAGGGCGTTTTTACGCCCGACGCGCACAGGGCCCTCTCGACCCTGAGCGAGGCGGAAGGCGATTATACAAACGCCGCGCGGCACTTTGCGGACTGCCTTCAGAGTTCAGTCCACAAAATCCCCACGGCGGCGGAAAAACTGCGCTTAGGCGGCCTTTTGCTCAAAGCCGGAGACACCGCGCGGGCCGAGGACATCTTCCTGGAAGTGCTCGCCAAAACCGCCGCGCGGCGGGAGTCCATCAGGAATATGATGGGAACCTACAGGGAAGCCCGGCGGATCAAGGATTTTCCCCGCCTGTGGGAGCGCGCCCGGCAAGGCATGCAGATATCCGGAGACGCGGAACTGTGTGTGGTGGAAGCCTGGCTGGAGGCGGGGGAGACAGGCCTGGCCGAGGAGATTCTTGCCCGGGTGCAAAGCAAAAACCCCACCCACGGGGGATGGGCGCTGGTTGCGGCGGCCGCGGAGAGGCACAGGGACTTCCGGGGAATGGAGGCCGCGGCGCGGGAGGCTCTGGCCGTCCTGCCCTGCAACCGCTCGTACCTCCTCCTTCTGGCAAGGGCACTCCAGGCCCAGGGCCGGCATCAGGAGGCCCTGCGCCAGACCACCCTGGCCATGGAGAAATTTTCAAAACCCGAACACTGGCTTTCGGTTTTCAGGGGCCGGATATACCTGGACCTGAACATGCCCGGGGAGGCCCTGGCGGACTTTAGACAAGCGGCCCTGCTCGCTCCGGACAACCCGGTATATTTCGCCCTTGCGGGACGGGCAAGCCTGCTCCTGGGAGACTATGCCCAGGCGGAAACCTATTATGGCAAGGCCGCCCTGCTTGCTCCGGAAAACGCCGGATACAGGGAGGAGCGGGACCGGGCCAAAGCGGCCCAGGCAAACGGGGCGGACAAAGGGCGGGGCTGAAACAGCCGGCGCCTTCGAGGGATCATGGACATCCTCGGCATCTCCTGTTTTTACCACGACAGCGCGGCCTGCCTGGTCCGGGACGGCGAAATCCTTGCCGCCGCCCAGGAAGAGCGCTTTACGCGAAAAAAACATGACCCGGCATTCCCTGAAAACGCCGTGGCCTACTGTCTGGAAGCGGCGGGCACGGTTGCTTCCCGGCTCGACGCCGTGGCTTATTACGACAAGCCGTTTTTGACCTTTGAGCGGCTGCTTCTCAGCTATTTGCAGACAGCGCCCCGGGGCCTTCGCTCCTGGCTCGAGGCCATGCCCGTGTGGCTCGGAAAAAAACTCCATCTTCCCAAGGTGCTTAAAAAAGAGACCGGATACGACGGCGACATCCTTTTCACCGAGCACCACGAGGCCCACGCGGCCTCGGCCTTTTATCCCTCCCCCTTTGACGAGGCCGCCATCCTCACCATTGACGGTGTGGGCGAGTGGGCCACGGCAAGCTACGGAACAGGCAAGGGAAACGGACTCAGGCTTATGGCCGAGCTGAGATTCCCGGACTCCCTGGGTCTGCTCTATTCAGCCTTCACCTACTTCACCGGTTTCCGCGTCAACTCCGGGGAATACAAACTCATGGGCCTTGCCCCCTACGGCGAGCCTGTGTACCGGGACCTCATCCTCAAGCATCTGGTGGATTTGAAACCCGACGGGTCCCTGCGGCTGAACCAGAAGTATTTCGATTACATCAGCGGCCAGGTCATGACCAATTCCCGGTTCGCCGCCCTGTTCGGCGGTCCCGCCCGCGCGCCCGAGACTCCCATCAGCCAGAGGGAAATGGATATCGCCGCGAGCATCCAGTCCGTGACCGAGGAGGCGGTGCTCAATATGGCCCGGCATGTCCACCGGGAAACCGGGCAGAAAAACCTGTGTCTTGCGGGAGGCGTGGCGCTCAACTGCGTGGCCAACGGGCGGGTGCTGAGGGAGGGGCCGTTCGAGAACATCTGGATACAGCCCGCCGCGGGAGACGCGGGCGGCGCCCTGGGGGCGGCCCTGGCCGCATGGCACCGGTATTTCGACAAGCCCAGGGCGGCATCGGACGGGGAGGACCGGCAAAAAGGCTCCTACCTGGGGCCATCCTACGACAACGCGGCCATCCGGGACTATCTTGCCCTGAACAAATATCCCTTTCATACTCTGGATTCGGAATCCCGCGCCCGGACCATCGCCCAGGAAATCGCCCAGGGAAAGATCGTGGGGCACCTTGCGGGCCGCATGGAATTCGGGCCCCGGGCGCTGGGGGCCCGCAGCATTCTGGGAGACCCCAGGCGGGACGAGACCCAGACGGTGATGAACCTCAAAATCAAGTTCCGCGAGTCGTTCCGTCCCTTTGCGCCCAGTGTTCTGGAAGAGCGGGCGGGGGAGTACTTTGAAACAGACACGCCGAGTCCCTACATGCTTTTGGTGGCCGGGGTGCGTCCGGAAAGACGCCTTCCCCAGCCCGGCCCCAAGGGGCGCCCCCTCATGGACCGTCTCAAGACCCGGCGGAGCGACATTCCGGCGGTCACCCATCTGGATTACTCGGCCCGTCTCCAGACAGTCTCCAGGAAAACCAATCCCCAATACCACGCGGTCATCTCGGAATTCGAGAAGCTCACAGGCTGCGCGGTGATTGTGAACACGAGTTTCAATGTGCGGGGGGAACCCATTGTCTGCACGCCGGAGGACGCATACCGGTGTTTTATGCGGACAGACATGGATGTTCTGGTATTGGAGGATAATATCCTGTACAAGGAAGAGCAAAAACCCTGGGAGGAAGGTGAGTCTTGGCGTGAAAAACTCGAACTCGACTGACAAGGAAATCCGGATTTTCGGCGTGGTGGCGCTGCTTTTTTTCGGGGCGCTCTGCGGCTTGGGAATCTGGCGGGACAAGACGTTTCCCATGGTGTTTTTTGGCGCCCTGTCGTTTTTGGGGCTGCTGTTTCTTTTGGCCCCGGGTCCCATGCGTCCGGTACACGCGGGCTGGCTCAGGATTGCCGGGGCCATTGGCAGGGCGGTGAACGCTGTCATGCTCACGGTGGCGTTTTTTTGCGTGATGTTGCCTGCGGGATGGGTGATGCGGCGGGTGTCGGGGGCGTTTATCCCCATGAAACCTGATACAAGCGCCCCGTCCTACTGGGTGGCGCGGGAAGAGCCTGCCCAGCCGAAGGAACGTTTCGTCAAACGGTTCTGACCCGGAAAGGAGAGCATGCCAGCCATCCAGTCCATTGCCCGGGGCACGGTCATTTTTCTGGTGTTCGCCATGCCGATTGCGCGTGGCGGGCTGTTGGGCTGGTCCGTGGCCGGGATGCATATCCTTACGCTTATCGCGTGGTTTTTGCTGCTGGAAAGCGCGCTTCTGACCGGCGGTTCCCGTTTTACACACACCCGGCTTGACACATCTCTTCTTGCGGCGCTTGCCCTGGGAGCGCTTGCCACGTTGTTTTCCGCAAACAGAGTGACAAGTTTTTGGGCTTTTCTGCTATTCGCAAATTATCTGGCGGTGTTTCACCTTGTTGTTCAGTGTTTCCCTTCCAGGCGCCAACGCCAGAGCCTTGTCCACGCCCTCCTGGGCATGGGGGTTCTTGTGGCCCTGTTAGGTTTTGCCCGCATGTCCGGAATCGGGGAAGGCTCATGGCTTTTTTCCGGGCACGGCGGGAACCTGCTGCAATCCACGTACACGAACAGAAACCACGCGGCGGGGCTTTTCGGGATGCTCCTGCCGCTGGCTCTCTGCATGGTGTTTACCAAGGACAGCCCGGGCGGGCGCGTTCTCATGGGCGGTGTGGTTCTGGTCCTTGCCGCGGCTTTGGTATGCACGTTTTCCCGGGGCGGGCTTCTTGCCGCCTCCCTGGGTCTGGGCCATGCCGGGGCGTGGGCGCTCATCCGAAGGCGTCATTCCCGGAAAACCGCGGTTCTTGCCATGTCCGGGAGCCTTTTGGGGGTTTTCCTGATTCTTGCGGCGGCGGGTGTCTTTTTCGGAAAAACACCTGCGCGCGCCATGTATCTGGGCAAGGAGGAAAGCCTGAAGGCGCGCCTCACTGCCTGGCGCGGCGTCCTTTCCATGGTCGCGGACAACCCCCTTTTAGGCTCCGGGCCCGGCACGTTTTCCTTTGCCTACATGGCCTACCAGCCCCCGGGAATCGCAAAAACCTTTCACCGCGCCCATAATGATTACCTGGAGCTGGTCTGCGACGCGGGCCTGTTTGTTCTGCCGCTCATCGGCTGGATGGCCTGGATGGTGGTCCGGGAAGGGGCGCGCAGGCAGAAAAGCGTGAGCCGGTTTACCCGCAACTCCGTCCTCGGCGCCCTGAGCGGAATGGCGGCCCTGGCCTTTCACGGACTCGGCGACTTCAATCTTCGCATTCCCGCCAACGCCCTTGTCTTCACCCTCCTGGCCGCTCTTGTGGCCGCGCCGCGCCCGCGTTCGGGCCAGAGCCGCCCGGGCCTGACCGGCGCCGGGCGGTGATTCCCCATTGACAAGGTGAAAAGCCTGACCTACATCCTCTTCCATGCGAACAAGCCGGCCCCGGCGCTATTACCCCGCACGCGAGAAGGAGGAGACCATGGAAGGGCCACCAATGGAGGGCGGCATGAGCGCCGGGAGCATTGTTGCCGTCTGCCCCGCGTGCGGGGCGAAAAACCGGGTTCCGGAGGCGCGCCTGAACGACAGGCCCGTGTGCGGAAAATGCCGCGCTCTCCTTACGCCCGCGCGGGAGGACGGCAAGGTTTTTAACGTGAGCGACGCCACCTTCCAAAGGGAGGTTTTGGCGCACCCGGGTGTCGTTCTTGTGGACTTCTGGGCCGCCTGGTGCGGGCCCTGCAAGATGGTGGCCCCTGTTCTGGAA
>JAGVGH010000102.1 GCA_020057225.1 Desulfobacterales bacterium
TGACTCCTGACTCCTGACTCCTGACTCCTGACTCCTGACTCCTGACTCCTGACTCCTGACTCCTGACTCCTGACTCCTGACTCCTGACTCCTGACTCCTAACTCCTGACTCCTTCAAGAGGAACAGCCGTGTCAAAGGCAGGCGCCATGACCCAGACGGATGCGGAAGGGCTTGAAAAAGTCCGGGAAAAAAAGCGGCCCCTGGCCCGGGGAGTGAAACCGGCCTCGCTCTTCTCCTCCACGGAAGTGAGCGGCAGGAGGAAACTCGCGCAGGCGGTTGTTTTCAACCTCTTGCGCATGGCCGCGGTTATCAACGCCGCCGCCCTGGTGGTTGTGGTGGGCTATGTCGTGTACAGGGGATACAGCGCCATAAGCTGGAGCTTTCTCACCATGGCCCCTGAAAACATGATGACCGAGGGCGGCATCTGGCCCTGTATCGTCGGCACTGTGGGGCTCTCCCTGGGCGCCATGCTCTTTGCCTTTCCCGTGGGCGTGGCCTCGGGCATCTACCTTTCCGAATACGCCAAACCCGGTAAAACCCTCCGGCTTGTGCGCATCGGAATCAACAATCTCGCCGGCGTCCCCTCTGTCGTGTTCGGGCTTTTCGGGCTCGCGTTTTTCGTGATTTACCTGAAAATCGGCGTTAGCCTTCTGGCCGGCGCCCTGACCCTGGGCGTGCTCACCCTGCCTGTGGTGATCAGCGCCACAGAAGAGGCGCTCCGCGCCGTCCCCGACACCTACCGGGAGGCGTCCTTTGGCCTGGGAGGCACCAAATGGCAGACCACCTACCGCGTGGTGCTGCCCGCCGCCCTTCCCGGAATTCTCACCGGCGGCATTCTCGGCCTTTCCAGGGCCGCGGGCGAAACCGCGCCCATCATGTTCACGGCGGCGGTCTTCTTCACTCCCCACATCCCTAAATCGGTTTTTGACCAGGTCATGGCCCTGCCCTACCACATTTATGTTCTGGCCACCGCGGGAACCAATATAGATAAAACCCAGCCGCTTCAGTTCGGCACTGCCCTTGTGCTCATCGCGCTGGTTCTTGGCATGAACCTGATGGCCATCGTGTACCGCTCCTATCTCCGGAAGAAACGATAACCGGCGCTTTTGCCTGCCGAAGGAGGTCTTGCCGTGACTCAAAACGGAACCAAAATGCGCATTGAGGCGCTGAACTTTTACTATGGCGGCTCCAAGGCGCTTGAAACCATAGACCTGGAAGTTAAAAAGTCCCAGGTCACGGCGCTGATAGGCCCCTCCGGATGCGGCAAGAGCACGCTGTTACGCTGCCTGAACCGGATGAACGAGCTCATAACCGGAACCCGGGCCGAAGGAAGCATTCTTTTGGACGCCATGGACATCTACGCTCCCAAGGTGGATGTGGTGGCCCTGCGCCGCCGGGTGGGCATGGTGTTCCAAAAACCCAACCCGTTTCCCAAGTCCATTTTTGAAAACGTGGCTTACGGGCTTCGCGTGAACGGAGTGAAGAATAAAAACCTCATTGCCGCCACCGTAGAGCACAGTTTGAAATCCGCGGCGCTGTGGGACGAGGTGAAAGACAGACTCAAGGAGTCGGCCCTGGGGCTTTCGGGCGGCCAGCAGCAGCGCCTGTGCATTGCGCGGGCGCTTGCCGTGGAGCCGGAGGTGCTGCTGATGGACGAGCCCGCTTCGGCTCTGGACCCCATCGCCACCCAGAAAATCGAAGAGCTCATGCATCAGCTCAAAAGATACTACACCATCGTCATCGTCACCCACAGCATGCAGCAGGCAGCCCGCGTTTCAGATGTCACCGCGTTTCTCTACATGGGAAAACTCATCGAGGTCGGCGACACCCAGACCCTTTTCACGCGGCCCAGGAAAAAGCAGACGGAAGATTACATCACCGGACGGTTTGGATGATTGAAACGCCTTGCCGGGCGACACGTTTCGACACACCGAAAACAGCCATGCGGCACACTTATAATGAGGCAATTGCAAAATTGGGCGTGGGTTGGGTGAACCTGCCCTTCGGGCGGAACCACCCGGCCTACATCAAATTTGTCGTTTCCAAGAGTTTTGCAATTACCTCTTCCGATTGGCTTGACTGTCCCGCCAGGACAGCGGACTGCCGTCGCCCCGGCGAGAGCCGGGGACCAGTGGGCGGATCACGAGACCTGGGTTCCGGCTTCCGCCGGGACGAGCGCCCTGTTGCGCGAGGGTCTGATGGCGCTCCCAAAACGCATGGAATCGGAACGGAATTATGAAACGCTATAATGAGGCGGCAGGACGCCGGAGGAAACCATGATCGCGCATCATTTGCAGCGGGAGCTCGAGAAACTCAAAAAACGCATCCTCACCCTTGGCGCCGCCGCCGAGGCGCGGGTTCAGCTCGCCATCCGCGCCATGGAGACGATGGACAAGGAAAAAGCGGGCTGGATCATCAACTCGGACCACGAGATTGACGAGATGGAGGTGGAGGTGGAGGAGGAGTGCCTGAAGCTCCTCGCCCTGTACCAGCCTGTGGCGGTGGATTTGCGGTTCATCGCCGTGGTCATCAAAATCAACAACGACCTGGAGAGAATCGGGGACGAGGCGGTGAACATCGCCCGCCGGGTTCTGTCCATGGCGGACGAGCCGCGCGGAGAGGAAAAGGATATTTTCGACGTGCGGATGATGGGCGAAAAGTCCCTCACCATGCTGCAGAGGAGCCTGGACGCGCTGGTCTACATGGACACAGACCTTGCCTACCGGGTGCTGGTGGAGGACGACGAGGTGGACGAGTTGAACCACGAGGTCCACAAGCTGGTGTTCGAGACGGTAAAGAAGGATCCGCAAAAGGTGGGGTACTGGCTGAACACGCTTTTGGTGGCGCGGCACCTGGAGCGGATTGGCGACCACGCGACCAATATTTCCGAGGAGGTCATCTATCTGGTGCAGGGCCAGGTGGTGCGGCACAAGGGCGCGGGGGCGGGGATCAAGGCGCTTATGGAGGGGGGGAAGTAAGGCGGTTGCGTTGCGGCGCCGGGAGCGGCGCGGTATCTCCTCTTGGGATCCCTGGAGCCGTCAGGCGCCGTCCTCTTCCAGGGCCGTCGCCCTTCGCCGCCCGGCCGGACCGCGAGGACACGGAAGCCCAGGATGCTTTTCCGGTCGCCTGGCGAGTAGTCAGTACGGCGCGCCGACCGGCAGCCCCCGGCGCCGTTGCCCCGGCCGCCGCCGCGAATCACGCGGTACGAGCCAGCGTTTGGCCCCAGGGAATCGGCGCCTGGCGACTTGGAGTAACAGGATTCCCCGTACCAGTCCTGACACTATTCCCACACGTTGCCATGCATGTCGTAAAGGCCCCACGGGATGGGTGCCGCCTGAATAGTAAACTCCCTCATACCAAGGCGCAATCAGACAAGGAATGCCCTCACCCCGGCCCTCTCCCACAGGGAGATTGAGCGGGAGCATTCAGCAGATGTTACGGATTGGACCGCATTTTGGTATCCTGCCATGCATACCCGCCCTGGTCGTCCCCGAAGCCGCCGGAACAATATATGGATGTGCTCCCGGCCCGGCAGGCGTATTCCCGCTCCGCCTCCGTGGGAAGGCGGTATCCGCGCCCAGGCTCCCTTTGGCTGAGTTTCCTCAAAGGAAGTGTTAATGAAAGATGGATGGCGCGGGCGCCTGATGGCAAGACCTGAATCCGCATCGGGATTGTAGCAGGGTAATTGCATGTTCAATTGCCGTCGGGGCGCATGGCGCGCGCCCGGAATGTGGCCCAAAGGCGCCCAAAAAGGATTATCTATCCCGGGCTAACACGCTCAAAATTTTTACAACCCCCTCCTCCCCCTGCCCGATGACAAAGACCTGGACTCCGCAGGCAGGCCCTTTGCTCCGCCGGAAAGATGAAAAGCCGGGAGCTGTGGCCAATGGTGGCGCGGAATCCGGCGGATTCCAAGGTTCGGGCCACCGCCTTTTTCTCTTACGGTTTGATGGAGAGCCAGGCGGGGGTGGCCCGGGCCATCATCCAGGGTCTTGTTCAACGGCTGAGGGTGATATGATATTTGACGGGGGCCCGCCCGCGCCTCCTCATCCCCCCTGCCCCGGCTGCCTCTCCGCCCGCTTTTTCTCAAGATCCTTCACAACCGAGCGCACCATGTTCTTGACCGACACATTCCCAAGCGTGATGAGCCGCATCACCCGGTCCTCCCTCAGTCCCGCCTTGCGCATGATGGCCGAAACGCCCCGCCCCTCCTCCCACAGCTTCTGAACCGTGCCGTACAGGTCCTCCAGATACTGGAGCTTTTCCACAATCCGGTCGCGTCCCTTTTCCGGCCTGGGGCGGTGGCAGCAAAACAGCGCGGTGAAATCCAGTTCCAGCGCCTTTTTAAGGGAGGCGATTTCCCCGGCCATGTCCTCGTCCGCCCGGAAATACCGGACCCTGTCCGCAAGGTAGAGGTCTCCGGAAAAAAGCCAGCCCCGGCGCGGCTCGTGATACACCACGTGGTCCTTGCTGTGTCCCGGGGTATGCACCGGGACCAGAAACAGCCTGTCGGTCTCGACAGCCTCCGGAAGAGGCTCCACGGCAAGGGGCTCCGCGCTTCCCCATATCCAGTGCTGATACGGGCGGATACGAAACGGCGCCGCCATTTTCTCCGCGCACAGGGGATGCCCCTGGACCGGAACCTTTAAAAGCTCTTGCAAGGCCGCCGCGTTGGCGCTGTGGTCCTCGTGGTGGTGGGTGAGAAGCACCCGGCGCACAGGACGCTCCCGGGCGATGTCCAGCACCTTGTGCCGCATGTGGGCAAGCCCGGTGTCAAGGAGCACGCCGTCCACAAGATACAGGAAAACCGTCATGAGCGGCTTTCCCGGCCATCCGTATCCGAGCTCAAACGCCTCGACCTTGCCAAAGCGGGATTCTTTGCAAACGCGCATGTCGCTCCTTAGCTGTGGGCCTTGATGATCGCCGCAAGCTCCTCCACGGCGCGCCCAAGCTCTCCGTTCACCACCACGTGGCGGTACTCCCCGGCCTGGGCCATCTCCCACTCCGCGCACCCCATCCGCTTCTCCACCGTCTCCGGCGAATCCGTGCCCCGCCCTGCCAGCCTGCGCCGAAGCTCCTCCACGGACGGCGGCATGATGAAGATGGTCACCGCCTCGGGAAACGCCGCGCGGATTTGCCGCGCGCCCTGCACGTCAATGTCCAGCAGCAGGCGTCCGCCCCGTTCCAGCGCCCTGCGGATGAACCCCGCGCTGGTCCCGTAGTAGTTGCCGTGGACCTTGGCCCACTCCGCCCACCGGCCTTCGCGGATGCCTTTTTCGAAGGTTTCCGTGTCCACAAAAAAATAATCCGCCCCGTGGACTTCTCCGGGACGGGGAGGGCGGGTGGTGTGGGAAACGGAATACTCGATGTTTGGAAACCGCTCCTCAAGAGCCCTGCACAGGGTGCTCTTCCCCGCTCCCGAGGGGGCTGAAAGCACAAAGAGACTTCCCTTGCGCCGCGTGCCCGTCATTCCTACCCCTCCGCGTCCTCCAGGTCCGGCGAAGCGTCCTCTCGGCTGGTCCGGGGGCTGGAAAACCGCGCTGAAAGGGTTTCCGCCTGGACAGCGGACAGGATGACATGGTTGGAGTCCATCACGATGATGGAGCGGGTTTTTCTTCCGGATGTGGCGTCCACGAGACGGTTTTCGGTCCTGGCAATCTCCCGCAGGCGTTTCATGGGCGCGGAGTTGGGGTTCACAATGGCCACCACCCGGCTCAAGGCCACGGTGTTGCCAAAGCCGATGTTGAGCACCGGTTCCCCGGCCCTTTGCCGGGTCTCAGGAGGCTTTTTCCGCGGCCGCTGTTCCATCCGCCCTGTTCCCTTCCAAAGCGCCTTGTCATTCGACGTTTTGAATCTGCTCCTTGATTTTTTCCACCTCGCTTTTAGCCTCGACCACCAAATGGGAAAGGGTCGCCGACGAGCTTTTGGATCCCATGGTGTTGAATTCCCGGTGCATCTCCTGGACCAGGAAATTAAGGGAGCGCCCCGCCGGCTCCTCCTGCTTGAGGAAGGAATGGAACTGGGCCACGTGGCTCCGCGCCCGCACCAGCTCCTCGGTGATGTCGCTTTTATCCGCGTAAATGGCGGCCTCCTGGGCCAGCCGCGCGGGATCGAGCGGGACGTTTCCCTTGACCAGGGCCTGGATGCGCTCCGCGAACCGCGCGCGCTGGAGGGCGGGAAGGTCCCGGGACTCCTCCTCAACCCTGTCAAGGTAGATTTCAAGGAGTTTGAGCCGGTTGAGGAAGTCCTGGTGCAAGGCCCTGCCCTCGGCCTGGCGCATGGTCTCGAGGGTCGCGACAGCCTCCCGGGCCGCCGCGCCGATGACATCCCAGTCCTGGTCCGGGTCCGGCGGCTTGGAATCCGCCTTGACCACCCCCTCCAGACGGATGAGGGAGGCAAGGGGCAGCGCGTCGGTGGCTCCCAGCATGTCCTTGAGCCTTGAAAACGCTTCCCAGTAGGCCCGGGCAAGGTCCTCGCTCACCGTGAACCCCACGTTTCCCGTGCGCAGGTCCCGTGTCTCCACTGAAACCTCGACCCGTCCGCGGTCTATTTTGGACCGGACAAGGCCCCGTATTCTCTCCTCGAGAGCCCAGTAGGCCCGGGGCATCCGGATGACCACCTCGCAATACCTGTGGTTTACGGTCCGGACCTCCACCGTGGCGGTGAAGCCCCCGGCGCTGTGTTCAGCCCTCGCGAACGCTGTCATGCTGCGTATCATGTCCGCCTCGTTCCGCGGGAGCGTCAAAGGCTCCCCTCAAAGAGTCCAAGGCGCTTGTGGACAAGGGTCCTTTGGCGCGCCCTGGTTAAAAAATCCAAAATGGGCGTTTCCGCGTAATCGGGGTACGTCCAGGGAAGTGTTTCAAATCGGCCCTTTGTGTATATCAGTGTAAGGTCCGCGTAAATACACTGGGCAAGATATATTCGGTGCGTGTAATTTTTTCCGCTGGCAAGGACGAAACGTTCCGGCAGTAAAATTCCCGGGTCCACGTTCACCCGCCGCTTTCCGTCTTGTGAATACCGCTCTTCCAGGGCGTTGGTGGCGCGCTTGACAGAGGGGAGGTCTTCCTGGGGAACGGGCCGGGCGAACGCCGCCATTCTCCGGTGCAACGGGCCGCCCATTTCCCGCGCGTAGTACCGGGTGTGGTGGAAGCTCATCCAGGGGCCCAGCATGTCCGGCGGGCCGAAGAGGAGCGCGAGGTCCCGGAGAAGGGGGGCGAAGAGCTCTTTGTCGGCCATGAACGCGCCGATGACAAGGCGCGCGGGGTCCGGCGGCCTGGGGACGCTCACCGTCCCTCCTCCTGGTTTTCCCGGGGAACCGCGTGGCCGGGCCGCATGTCCAGGCTGCCGCCGTTCATCAGGTATCGGAGGGAGCAGGCGCGGCACAGGACGCTTTCCCTGTCCGGGGCCATTTCCAGGGCGCCCCGGCACACGGGGCAGGCGAGAATCTCGAAAAGCTCCTGTTGAACGGTCATGGCGTTTTACCTAACGGAATGATGAAAAACGCTGTAAAAGGGCCGCGCGGCGTTGGCCTCTTGCCGGGGTTACCGGCAGGGCCACGACAAGATGCCACAGGGGATGCTTCCGTTCAAGCCATAAAACGCGCCCGGCGCGCAAACCAGTGCGCGGGCGCGTTTATCATGGCATCGGTTCCGCCTGTTTTCCGCAAAAGGCCCGGACATGGCAAGGCATCCGGCAAACGCGCTACACTTTTCACGGGAGGCGTGCTATGATGCCCCATCCATCCAATGGAACCTGTTTTCCCCCGCGCGGCGTTCGCGCCGTGGCGCAAACCCCTTTCTGAAACGAAGACCATGGCTCAAAAAAAATTTTACGCGGTGGCGCGGGGCCGGAAAACCGGGGTGTTTCCCCAGTGGTTTGGCCCTGGCGGCGCCCACGGGCAAATCAACGGATATCCCAACGCCCGCTACAAAGGCTTTTTGTCCGAGCGGGAGGCCCTGGCCTGGCTCGCCAAGTTCGCCGAGGGCAAAATCAAGGACCATCCCGGCGGAGCATCCAATCCTTCCGCCGGAGCAAAGCCCCCTGTTTCCGCGCCCGCCCCGGCGCCTCCGGCCAGCGTCCCGGAACCTGCCGGGAATGCCGCCGAAAACGATGCGGGCGATGACACCATCACCGTGTACACTGACGGCGGGTGCCTCATGAATCCGGGCCCGGGCGGCTACGGCGTGGTCCGCCTTTCACAGGGGCGCGCGGAGGAGTTCTCGGAGGGTTTCCGGCTCACCACCAACAACCGCATGGAGCTTTTGGCCTGCGTCGCGGGACTTACGGGCATTCCCAAAGGCTGCAAGGTCGAGCTCTTCTCGGATTCCCAATATGTGGTGCATGGCCTTGTCAAGGGCTGGGCCAGGGCGTGGCGCGCCAAGGGATGGATAAAGGCGGACAAAACGCCCGCGAAAAATCCGGACCTCTGGGCGCGGCTTTTAGATCTGTACGAGGCACTGGAAGTGCGCGCCCAGTGGGTGCGCGGCCATGTGGGAATTCCCTTGAACGAGCGCTGCGACCAGCTTGCGGACATGGCGGCCCGCAAGGAGAACCTGCTCCGGGACACGGAGTACGAGAAGGGGGCGGGGATTGGGTGACGCCCGGCCGGGGAGCCTGGCGCCGCGCGCCCGTGTCCGCCCGGGGAGGCGTAAAACTCATGGCCGGCGAGCGCATACTCATCGTTGAAAACGAGCCCGGAGCCGCAAACAGCCTTGCCTCCAGTCTCACATCCCTGGGCTACGCCGTGGCCGGCTCCGCGGGAACAGGGGAAGAGGCCCTCTTCCTCCTCGCAAAAGCCCCGCCCGCCCTTGTTCTCGTGGATGTGAACCTGCCCGGTCCCATGTCCGGCATCGAATGCGCCCGGACCATCCGCCGGCAGTCCGATGTCCCCGTGGTGTTTCTCACACCCGGCTCCGACAGCGCCTATCTCGCGCGGGGGCGCTCCGCAAACCCCTTTGGCTACCTCCCCATCCCCTGCCAGCCCGCCACCCTCCACGCCACCATCGGGTTCGCCCTGTTCAAGGCCGGCATGGAAAAGAAACTGGCCGAAAGCGAGGAAAAGTACAGGGACCTCTATGAGACCGCGCCCAACGCGTACTTTTCCGTGAGCGCCACCGGGGAGGTGTTGAGTTCCAACGCCGCCGCGGTCAACCTTCTGGGCCACGGCAGGGCCACCCTTTCCAGAATGCGGGTCCATGACCTGTTCCACACAAGCCCCGAAGGCGCGGAGGCGGCCCGGGCTGTCCATTCGCGCTGGCTGGCCGGGGAGCCTGTCCGGGACGTGGAGCTTCCCATGCGCCACGCGGACGGAACCCCGGTGTGGGTGAGCCTCTCTGTCCAGCCGGTCCGGGACGAGGCAGGCAAGGTGAGCGAAGGCCGGATGATGGCTGTGGACATCACGAAAAGAAAACTTGCCCAGCAGAAACTCCGTGACCAGGAAGAGCTTTTCTCCAAAGTCTTCTACTTAAGCCCCCTGCCCATCGCCATCACCAAGCTGAACACAGGGTGCTTTGCGCGCGTAAACGAGGCTTTCGCCAGTTTTCTGGGCGGCAGTCTTTCGGATTATCCGGGCCTGCCTGCGGAGACCATCTGGGATGATGCGGAGAAACAGAAAGGATTCATCCGGCAAATCCGCGAAAAAGGCTCTTTTCAGGGGGTCGAACTGAGCTTTTCCTCCAGCTCCGGAGACACCCGGGACTGCCTCGTGTCCGCTGAAATTGTCGAGATTGGCGGCGAAGAACATCTGCTTTCCATGGCGGTGGACATCACCGACAGGAAGACCGCCGAGGAATCCCTCAACAAGGCCCACCAGCAGCTCAGGGCCATCTTCGACACCTTCCCGGGCGCTGTCAACGTGGTGGACACCTCCAGAAACATCCTGGATTTGAGCGAAAGCCTCCGCCGGTTGTACGGGCTGTCCTCCCGGGAAGGCGCCCTTGGCAAAAAATGCCACCAGGTGTACCGGGGAAGGGAGGCCCCCTGCCCGGACTGCTCCCTGGAGCGGGTGATGCAGAGCGGGGAGCTTGTCACCCGCATGATTTCCCAGGACCATGAGACCTTCATGGGCGGCGCCTACAAGGCCTACACCCATCCCATCAAGGACGAGAACGGGCAAATCTGGGGCGCGGTGGAATGCGTGATGGACGTGACCGACCTCTTCAAAGCCGAGGAGCAGGCCCGGGCCGCCCTGGAGGAAAAAGAGGCTCTCCTGCGGGAGGTCCACCACCGGGTGAAAAACAACTTCCTTGTTATCATCGGCCTGTTGGACCTCCAGGCCGCGTACATCACCCATGACCCCACCCTGGCCATGTTCCGCGAAATCCAGGAGCGCATCCGGGCCATGGCCCTGGTTCACCAGCGCCTCTACCAGTCCAGGTCCCTCGCCAAGGTGGATTTCGGCGCGTACCTGCACGAAATGACAGCCAACCTCTTTCATCTCTACGGAGCGGACCCGGCCCGGGTCTCCCTCAACATCCTGGCCCAGGACATCCATCTCTCCGTGGACACCGCCGTGCCCTGCGGCATGATTGTGAACGAGCTTGTGACCAACAGCCTTAAATACGCCTTTGACCCCCGGCAGTGCGGGGAAATCCAGGTCGGGGTTCTTACCACAGGGCCGGTCCACACCCTGTGGGTCGCGGACAACGGCAAGGGCCTGCCCCCGGATTTTGACATAACCCGGTGCAAGTCCTTTGGAATGCGCCTTGTCACCATCCTCGCCCGGCAGCTTGGCGGAAGTCTCCGGCTCGACCAAAGCCTGGGCACGCGGATTACAGTCACGTTTGTGGAAAACGAAAAACAAAGGAGCGGGAAGTGATATGGCCAACGAGACCATCCTGGTCGTCGAGGACGACGGCATAAGCGGCGCCTACCTGCAAAATGTCCTCATCCGCATGGGATACCAGGTTCCCCACGTGGCCGACACGGGGGAAGAGGCGGTGGCCGCAGCGGGAAGGCTGCGTCCGGACCTGGTGCTCATGGACATAGGGCTCGCCGGGGACATGGACGGCATCGAGGCCGCCTCCAAAATCCGCGAAGCCTACGACATCCCGGTCATCTACCTCACCGCCCTTTCCGACGATAAAACCCTCCAGGAGGCGAAAATCACCGAGCCTCACGGATATATTGTCAAACCTTTTTTAGAGCGCATCCTCCACATCACCATCGAGGTGGGCATTTACAAACACCAGATGGAAAAGCGCATCCGCGACAACGAGCGCTGGCTGGCGACAACCCTGGGCAGCATCGGCGACGCGGTGGTGGCGGCCAACGCCCAGGGCGAAGTGGCTTACATGAACAAGGAGGCCATGGCCCTGACCGGATGGTCCCTTGAGGAGGCCATGGGCCAGAACCTCGCCCTGGTGGTCCGCATGGCGGATTTGAGGACCAAGGCCCCTGTCCGGCATCCTGTCTTCCGCGCCGTCTCCACCGGGGAGCCTGTGGCGTCGAACGTTCCCGCGCTCCTCCTGGCCAAAGACGGCAGGGAAATCCCCGTTGACCACGGCGCCGCCCCGCTTAGGGGCGACAAGGGCGAGATAACAGGTGTCGTGCTCACGTTCCGGGACATTACCGGCAGGCGGGCCGCGGAAGAAGCCCTGCGGGTGGCGGAGTTTGCCCTGGAAAACGCGGGAGAGGCTGTGTTCTGGCTGAACACGGACGGCCGCGTGATACGGGCCAACCGGAAGGCCCGCGATTCCTTGGGGTACACCCGGGAGGAGCTTTCCGGGAAGAACATCAGGGACATTGACTCCGGGTTTGCGGGGGACGGATGGGAACGCTGCCTTGCCGCCCTTGCCGGGGAAGGCGCGTCAACCATCGCATCAAGCCAGACACGCAAGGACGGAACCGCGTTTCCCGTGGAAACCACGTTGAGCCGCCTGGTGTATGAAGGCCGGGAATTTGTATGCGCCTTTGCCAGGGAAATGGGCGGGCGGGAAAAAGCCCAGGCCGCCCTGGCGGAGTCCCGCGCGCGGTATCGGACCCTGTTTGAAAGGGTTCCCGTGGGCGTGGGCATTACAACGGTCGAAGGGATGCTTCTGGATTGCAACAGGCTTCTGGAAGAAATAACAGGGTTCGCCCTGGCCGACGCCAAAACCATGCACATCGCGGAATTCTACGCGCGGCCCTTGGAGCGGCCCAGGCTCATCGGGGAGCTTAAAAAACGGGGCCGGCTCAGGGATTATTCCACAGACCTTAAACGCAAGGACGGCAGCACCTATCACGCGCTTCTCAACGCGGACCTGGTGGAGGTGAACGGCGAATTGATGAGCCTTTTTTCAGTCCGGGACGTGACCGGGCAGGTGCTTGCCCAAAAAAGGCTCGAGGAGGCCGAGCGCAGGCTCCGGCTTGCCAACGCGGACCTTGCGGGCGAGGTCCAGGTCTGCACGGACCGCCTCATTCATTCCGAGGCGTTCATCGAGGCGGGGAAACTTGCCGCCTCCATCGCCCACGAGGTCAATTCCCCCCTGGCAGGCATCGGTCTTATGCTCGACGCCATGTCCGGCGAATGCAAGGGAAACGGGAAGCTCAGCGCGGACCTTGCCCTGGTGGCCGAGGCGTTCCAGAATGTGCGTGCCACCATCGAGGGCTTTTTGGACTTGGCGCGGCCCGGAAAAGCGGAGATGCTCCCTGTGGGCCTGAACAGCATCGCGAAAAAGAGCGCGGGGCTGGTCCAGGGACAGGCGCGCAAGGCGGGAATTGAAATTGTCTTTGATCCCGCTCCGGAAGACCCGGTGGTGCCCGGCTCGCCGCGCCAGCTTGGCCAGGTGGTGCTCAACCTGTTGAACAACGCCATCGAGGCTGTTTACAGCGTGGGCGCCGCGGGAAGACCGGACAAAACCGCGGCCTCCGGAGGAGAGGTCCGGCTGCGCACCTGGACCAGGGGGGGAAGGGCGTATTTGTCGCTGGAGGATACAGGACCCGGGATTCCGGAAGAAAACCTTGAGAAGGTCTTTGATCCGTTTTTCACGAAAAAGACAGATACCGGGATGGGGATGGGTTTGTATGTGAGCCGGGGCATTGTGACGGCGCACGGAGGCCGGATATGGGCGGAGAACCGGCCCGGGGGCGGGGCGGTTTTCACAGTGGCGCTGCCGCTGGTGTGAGGACAGGCTTTAGACGTTAGACTTTAGGCTTTGAACGCAACTTGGTATAGGAGGTAATTGCAAAATGAGGCGTAGGTTGGGTGGTTCCGGGCCGCAAGGCCCGGGTTCACCCAACATTTCTAAATGATTTCTATGTGTTGGATGAACCTGCCCTTCGGGCGGAACCATCCGGCCTACGCCCAATTTTGCAATCGCCTCTAGAATTTTGCAATTACCTCATCGGAGTAGTATTAAACCTACAGCGCAGCCTTGTTGTTTATGCGCAACCTATAGCGGTTTGAGTTTTAACAAGCCACAATATATTGTGCCAAGAGGGAACATCTTGCGTTGTAGGGTTAATTCTTTGTTTGGCAATCCGGAAACAGCACGGCCTTTGCTTTCCGGATGAAGGACGGACCAGCTTCCTCGTAAAGCGCGCGGACAGCCTTGACTGAAAATCCGGCCTCTACAAACCAATTTGCCGGGCGGCCACGATTTTCATGATCTCATTGGCCCCCGCAAAGATAGACATGACCCGCGCATCCCTCCACGCGCGGACAATGGGATGCCTGTTGTTAAAAGCCTCCGTTCCCAAAAAGTCCAGGGCGCGGTCCGCGACCCGCTTGGCCATTTCCGTACACCAGTATTTGGCGATGGAAATGTCCTCCACTGCCTTTTCCCCCCGGGCGTGCGCGGCGACCAGGGTCTCGGCGAAAACCTTTCCCAGCTTGACCTCTGCGGACATTTCAACAATGGCGAACTGCGCGGCCTGCTCCTTGGCCAAGGGTTTTCCGTTTTGCCCGGGCGCTGTCCTGGCATGGGCGATGAGAGCCTCCAGCACGCGCTCCGCCAAATAGACACCCATGAGCACGCACATGAGGCGCTCCTGCTGGAGCTTTTCCATAAGCATCTTGAAGCCCAGGCCTTTTTCCCCAAGTCTGTTTTCCACAGGCACGCGGCAGTTGGTGAAAAACAACTCCGCGGTGTCCTGGGCGAGCATTCCCATCTTTTCGAGGCGCCTTCCCCTGCTGAACCCCGGGGTGTTTTCCTCTACCACGTAGAGGCTGATGGCCTCGTGGGGGTTTTTGACCTCCGGATCCCGGGCCGCCACAATCACAAGCCCGCAGTTGACGCCGTTGGAGATGAACGTCTTGACCCCGTTCAGCGTGACATGCCCGTCCGCCTCCACGGCGGTGGCCTGCATGGAGGCGAGATCGCTCCCGGCGCCCGGCTCTGTCATGGCAACGGCGGTGATGATGTCGCCCAGGACCGCGCCGGGCAGCCAGGCATCCTTTTGCGCCGGGGAGCCGTAGGAGGAGATGTAGGGGACCACAATGTCCGAGTGCAGGGTGACGCCGAAGCCGCTCCCGTGGCAGCGGAACATCTCCCCGCACACGATGGCGGAGTACAGGAAATCCCCCCCAAGGCCGCCGTAGCGCTTCTCGACGCCGGTGCAGAGAAAGCCGGCCCGGCCCAGGCCGCGCCAGAAGTCCCGGGGCACCGCGTGGCAGGATTCGAACTCCTCCAGCCTGGGCATGAGTTCCCTGGCAAGGTGGTCGCGGAGTCTTTGACGGAAGGCTTCGTGCTCCGTGGTGTAATCGAGAATGCGCATGGAATCTCCTTTGTGTTCGTACTTTAGCGAGTTTAATTCCTCGCTGGTGATTTAACCAGCGCCGCAGGCCGTGCTTGTTGGCCAAGGCATTACGGCCTGCTTACGGGTGCTTGCTTGCGTAACAAAGCGATATAATAGAGGGATGCCAAGCGCCTGGGGTTGAAACCCAAGGCGATGCCAAAAACCTTGCCGCGCAGCGGCCGCCATGAGGATAAAAGCTCGAGGTAATTGCAAAATACATTGAAACGACAAATTTAAGGTAGGTTGGGTGGTTCTGCCCGAAGGGCAGGTTCACCCAACACAAAGGAATCATTTAGAAA
>JAGVGH010000008.1 GCA_020057225.1 Desulfobacterales bacterium
AGGCCCGGGTTCACCCAACAATTATACCATTATTCCAAGATGTTGGGTGAACCTGCCCTTCGGGCGGAACCACCCGGCCTACCTCAAATTTGTCGTTTCCAAGAGTTTTGCGGTTACCTCTTAAAACGGGCCTTTTTCCGCTTGGCAGCCGCGGCGCGGCAAGGTTTTTGAGATAGCCCGGGGTTTCAACCCCAGGACCATGCCACAGATATTGTCTGCCCCTAAAAACACACATAACCCATACATAGAACCTAAAGACGCCGCGGCCGGTCACCCGGTTTTCCGGTTTTCCATGAAACGCACTCCCTGGAAGGGGCAGCGCGAGAAATCATGGCGCACCTTGCCGTCCGCGACCCTGCCCGCGCCGCAAACAAAGGCCCCGGTGCAGCCCACAAGGGTCTTGGACCCGGCGCCCTGGCTTTCCGACCAGGTGTAGGCCCGCTTGAGCCGGATCTCCTTTTGAAGCGCCGGGCAATAGACGTATTTGAAATCAATGAGGTCCAGGGGTCTCATGGCGGCTCCTTCCGGCGCTGGCGGCGGGCCCTTTTTCCTATCAACGTAAGGACGCCCCCCTTTCTGTCAATCTGCTCTTTGGATTACGCGCAAAGCCGGCGCGCCTGTGGCGCTATCAGCCTTGAACGCCAATTCCCCCCCCTCTTTTAGGAGGGAATCCGCGGTTCACTTTTCCTGGTATCCCCTCCTTCGGCTCTGATACCAAAATGCAATCAGACGAGGCGATTGCAAAATTGGGCGTAGATACCGTCTTGGCCGTCAAGAAAAAAGTAAGGTTTTTTCCAGTCCGGCGCGCAAAACCCATTTTGGCGCTGGCCGCCGCAAGGCCCGGGCTCGCCCAACAATTATACCATTATTCCAAGATGTTGGATGAACCTGCCCTTCGGGCGGAACTATCCAGCCTACATCAAATTTGTCGTTTCTAAGAGTTTTGCGATTGCCTCAGACAAGGTACGCCCTCACCCCGGCCCTCTCCCGCAGGGAGAGGGAGATTGAGCGGGAGCTTTCAGAGGGCGTTACGGATTGGACCGCATTTTGGTATGACTCCTCACCGGCCCTCCCGCCAAAACCGCGCGGACCGGGGACGCCTCGGCCCCGGCAAGGCGCAGCGGCAGGCACACCAGCAGATACAGGCCGGGCGGAACCCGGGTGAGCCAGGCGTTTTCCAGCAGCGGAACATCAGATCCCAAAAGAAGGCGGTGGACAGGATATCCCTCGTCCTCAAAGGCGTCCACTCCAGGACCGTCCACCCCCACCAGGGCGGCGCCCTGCTCAAGGCATTGCCGGGCCGCCTCCACGGACAGGGCCGTGTAATCCTTATGGAATCCGGATGGGCGCCCCGCGCGGGAATTGTCTGTCCGGAAAAGCGCGGCCATGCCCGGGCCAAGCTCCGGCGGCACATGCCGCGCAAGGACCAGCGGCCCTTCCGGAACATCCGCGACCACGGCGGGCAGGATGAACCGTTCCGGGGGATAGGCGTCCACGGTTTTTCCGCCGGGGATGAAATGGGCAGGGGCGTCCAGATGGGTGCCGTGGTGCAGGCAGAGCGTAACCGCCGACACTGTCACGGCGTCCCCGAGGCCGTTGTCCAGAAGCGCGCTCCGGGAGTATTCCGGGTCGCCGGGGTACAACACCGCGCTATCCGGCAAAGGCTGGGTGATGTCCAGCACAGGCCCGGAAAAAAACAGGGGCGCGCCGCCCGCTCCGTCACAGCCCGGCATGGTTCGCCGGGTTCCGGACATAGGCCTCGAAATCCTTTTCCAGAAGGAATTTGGAAATCAGCCGGTTGAGGCGTTCCGCGGTGTCAATGGCCGCGCGGGTGCCGGGGGGCGCTCCCTGGCGCGCGGTCTCGACCATGCCGGAGAGAACGCCGGCGGGGACTTCGAGAACCGCGTGGATGGAAAGAAGGGGTGTGGCGTCGCTCATGTGGTCCTTTCATGCGCGGCAAGGCGGCCGCGCTTAATTCCCGGACAGCACCCGGCGGGCGGTGAGGAACGCGCGCCGCCAGTAAGGTTCATCCAGGCCCGAAACGGTCACTCCCTGGCCTTTGGAGGCGTGGGCGAATTCGCGCCGGGAAAGATATATTCCCACATGCCAGGTTTTTTCTCCGGGCCGGAAAAAAACGAGGTCGCCGGGCAGGAGGGCGTCATCCTCGACGGGCGCGCCTTCCAACACCTGCTCCGAGGCGGGGCGGGGGAGCGCGCGGTCAAAGAGCCTGGCGAAGACAGCCTGGACAAAGCCCGAGCAGTCCGCGCAGTCAAGGTCCGCGCCGCCCAGGCAGTGGGGCGTGCCCTGCCAGCGCCGGGTTTCCTTCCGCAGCGCCTTTTCCACCGCTTTGCTGCGCGCGTCCGGCCGGGGCGCTTCCTTGGGAGAGGACGCGCATCCCGCCGCGGCCATGGCAAACACGCCGACAGCCAGAACCAGCGCCAGTTGTGCCGGGGAAAATCCGCGTCCCATGCCGCTTCCAAAATCCCGCGGCGCGTTTCAGGGCGCGCCGCGGGCGTGTTATACCAAGGCGCAATCAGACAAGGTATGCCCTCAGCCCGGCCCTCTCCCGCAGGGAGAGGGAGCTTTCAGCAGGTGTTACGGATTGGGCCGCTTGGTATTATACATAGCGGCGAGGTAATTGCAAAACTCATGGAAACGGCAAATTTGAGGCAGGCCGGGTGGTTCCGCCCGAAGGGCAGGCTCACCCAACACTTAGGAATCATTTAGAAA
>JAGVGH010000275.1 GCA_020057225.1 Desulfobacterales bacterium
AACTCTTAGAAACGACAAATTTGATGTAGGCCGGGTGGTTCCGCCCGAAGGGCAGGTTCACCCAACATCTTGGAATAATGGTATAATTGTTGGGTGAACACGGGCCTTGCGTCCCGGAACCACCCAATCTACGCCCGATTTTGCAATTGCCTCCTTAAACAGGCTTTATGGCTTAAGGCATTACAACCATCCCTGATGGTTTGAAGGAAACCGGCCTGCCGCGGACATGCGGGGGGCCGGTTTTACGCTTTGCGGCTCCCCTTGGTCCGCGTCCGCCATTTGTGGCGGCCGGGCATCAATACCAGCGGACCAGGGATCCCAAAAAGGAGCCGCGTCTGTGACAGCCCTGACTTCCCGCGTGTGATTTCCGCCACACCAGTCGGACCCCGGCGGGCGCATCCCGTCCGCATATCCGCCACATCTTCCAGGCGCGCAGGATTCCATCCTTGCCGCTGAAAATTCCTTTTACCAAGTCGCATCCAGGCATAACCAGAAAGCAATGCCCTCACCCCGGCCCTCTCCCACAGGGAGAGGGAGATTCAACGAGAGCTTCCAGCAAGTGTTAATGCCTTGAACGCAACTTGATATTACACATCCCGGAGCGACATGACGCCCAAAAACGGCAACCAGGCATACAGGGGCCTTCTCCAGTCCGGAGACGGCCATATCGCCCGCGTCCTTAACGCGGAACGCAAATCCATCACCTTCGACGCGGAATTCCTGCTTCCGGAACCCATGGCCGACCGCTTCGCCACACAGAGCGCCGACATGGTGTTCTCGGAACGCTCCCGCATTGCCCGGCTTGGTGTGAACATCACGGGCAAAATTCCCGGACCCGGGGCGCTCACGGGCAGGACCGTGACCCTTACCCTCACTGCCACTCCCGTTATTTCCGGCTATCCGGGGCTTGCCGACCTGGAGGAGTTTTTCACTCCCGGGCTTCCTGTGGGGCGCCTTGTCTTTTGCGATCCCGGGGCCCTGCTCAGCGCCCGGGAGGTCCTGGCCGCTGTGGAAAACGCGGAACTCAAGCTGCCCGAATCCACGGCCATATCGAGCGGCGGGGAAATCGTCATCGCCCCCCACAAGGTCATCTGCCACCTCCGGCAGCCCCTGAACCGGGAAGCGCTCAAACGCATCCTTCTTAAAGAGGAGGGACGGGAAATCCTCAACCGGCACCAAGTGGCAAAGCCGGTTTCCGCCCTTGCCATCGGCCCGGGCCAGGGCGTGGTGAGCACGTGCTCCATGTACCTGAACGAACACTACGTGGTGCTGCAAAGCGGGTTCGAGCTCGGCAGTCATCTGGCGGCCACGGTGCTCGACCCCATCAAGACCCGGGGCATCCGGATATATCTGGAGATTGTGAACGGGAGCAGCCAGCCCATTGTGAATCCGCTGATTACAGCCAAGGTGTACCGGGCGCCCAGGGACAACCCGGCGGAACACCGCGCCCGGCCCAGGTATTCGCTGGAGGAGAGCCGAAGGCTGGCCCGGCGTTTTTCCACGGCAGGGCCTCCCGCCTGCCACGCCCAGGAGCGCCCCGTTGCGCTTCTTGAACAGAACGGGCGCCTCGAGGACACCCGGGTGTTCTGGAACGGCCCGGAGACGCCCTGCCGGGTTCCCGCCGTAACCTGCGCGTCAGCCCGGCGGGACTCCTCCCTGGCAAGCCTGTGCCCCAAGGCCTACGCCACCACAAAGGCCGCGGAGGTCCACAAAGAGGGCCGCGCCACGCTCTTTCTCAAGGTGTTCCCCAACCTGCTCGAGCACCGGGACCTTGTCAACATGGCCTACAACGGCCTTTTGGACGCCCTGTATTTCTTTGACCCTTCCAGCGGCCACGGGCCGTTTCTTTCCCAGCGCGACCATCACCGCCTCGAGGAATACCACGCCTACGGGGTGGAGGTTTTCTGGGTTTCAGGCCTTACAGGTCAAATCATGGTCCACACCCTGCGGGACGGCAAAGGCTACTTTGTGGCGCCGGACCGTCTGGGCGACTTTCACAAATCCATGCTGTTCGCCTTTTACGGAAGCAACAAGAAGCTGGGCGCGCGGGGGGAAAAGCGGCTTGCCGGGCTTTTGGACGCCCTTGCGGGTTTTTGGGGTAAAAACATCGGCATCGTCACAGGCGGGGGTTCCGGGGTGATGGAGCAGGCCAATTTGCTCGCGCGCAAACGGGGGATTCTTTCCGGGGCCAACTATCTGGACATCACGGACCAGGCCCTCTCGACCGAGGTGGATTTTTGCCAGGTTTTTCAGGACACCTGCCGCCACAGCAGGCAGAAATGGTTTGAGATCGCCTCGTTTCCAATTTTCAACGTGGGGGGCATCGGCACGCTGGAGGAGCTGGGGATTACGCTGTGCAACATGAAGCTTTCCATCATGGAGTCTGTGCCGGTGATTCTCTTTGACACCGAGGGGGACGGGGAATACTGGAGGCATTTGGAGGCGCAGATAGCGGCCATGGTCCGGGCGGGCCGGGCGCCCGGGTGGATGCTGGAGAATCTGGTGATAACGGGCGAGCCCCAGGCGGTGATCGCGGCCTACCACAAGGGCCTGCATCTTTTTTAGCGGGCCGTGTTCCTGTTCCGGCCTCCAGGCCGTCAGCTTATAGCGGCATTGTCGGATACACCCGCGCGCGCGGAACCACCTTGCCTACATGTAATACATAGGCAAAAATCATGTAGGTCGGTTGGTTCCGCGCGAAGCGCAGGTTCACCCGACAGCTTCATCAACCGGCACGGATTTATGACAAACGCCACATGTCAGCACATTGCGCGGAGGCGGCGCCAAAGCGGCTCAGGGGCCGCCCATAGCGTCCAGCGCCCAGGAAGCCGCCGGGGCGCGCCACGCGGACCACGGCCCAGGCTCAACCGGCCCGTTGGAGAAAAAACGTTTCCAGGGAGCCATGGCCGGGGTTACCTCCAGGGAACCGGCGAAACACCCGGCGGAATTGTGAAGCGCCGCGGCCTGGACGCGGAAACCCGGAAGTTGTCCGAGAGCGGCGGCAATGCTCCACCGCCAGTCCCCCGCCCGGGAAACGGCCTCTTCCAGCACAGAGGACACGGCCTGGGGGCAGGCTGTCACGCGCCGGTCAAGCCCTTCAAACACCTCGCCCGGCCCGCCGCCCTCCTCCGCCCCTTCTCCACCCGCCGCCAGCAGGGCCAGCGCCCGCTCCACCCCTGTTCCCGGGCGCTCCCATGCAAAGCGCGCCTGAAAGAGATCCGGCTCCGCGCGGCCCTCCCGCCAGTCCAAAGGATTGCCGTCAGTAAGCGTGTAGAGGTTGACCCCTGCCGCCTCTCCCGCGGGATTCCGGCCAAGCCATCTTCCCAACAAGGGATGATACACGCGTCTGCCAAGCCAGACCAGCCCTGTTTCCGGGTCGGTCCCGCCTCCGCGAAAGCCCATGGGCTGCTCCGCGTCTCCGGTTTTGGCGAGAAGAACCCCGTGGGGTTCCCGCGCGTACCGCGCCCGGGCCGTTCCCCGGGAGTCGCGAAGCAGCGTCACGTCTCCCTGGATATTGGTGTGGACATGGAATACCTCCCCGCCCTGATGGATTGCAAGAAGCGTCCCCGGACCGCTTCCGGAAAGCCCCCGGACGTACCGCCGCGTCACGGTGTTTTGTCCATCCCTCTCTTCGAGGACAAACGGGCCAAGGCGGATGAAGCGACGCTCCCCGGCAGGCGCATTGTTGACAAACATCTTTTCAACAGCCGGAAAACCGTCCGCCCGGACCACATATTCCCGGCGGCAAGCCCTGCCTTCCCGGTCCGTGAATTCCAGGACGGCAAGACGGTTTTCCGCGTCATACACCGCGGTAAACGGAACCCCCTCGGACAGGACGCCTCCGGTCATGTTTCCGTCCGCGTCACAGAAAAACAGTTCGGCGTTGCGCGCCGTCATCTGGTTGACCGTGTTTATGGCATACTCTGCAAACCTGGGCCGGACAAGGGCCGGGTCCAAGGCGCCGGTCACGGTTTCGGTGAGGGGGAGACCATTTGAGTCCCGTGTGAGGGAATACTCCTCCAGCAGCGCGCCGGACGCGTCGGTGCTGACAAGACGCGCCATCCGTCCTGCCGCGTCATGGTCCATTTCCTCGCGCGCCCCGTCCGGATAGCGGAGTTCCCGGCACAGCGACGACGCGCCTGTATAGGTGTACGAGTACACATCCCCGGCCGCGGCCACACTGACCAGCCGGTCCAGGCTGTCATACGCGAAGGCGGACGGCGGCCCGTTTTCCACAGACAGGGAAACAACGCGCCCCCGGGCGTCCCGGACGAGCGCCACCGTGTCCCCTTCCCACGGCCCGTCCACGGACACAAGCCTGGACATGGCGTCATAGGTGTATGTCCAGGTTCCCGCCGCGTCCCCGATGACAACCGGGCGGTTATGGGCGTCGTACTGGATTGCCACACCCGGTGTCCCGTCAGAATACCAGACAGAGACGAGGTTGCCCTGGGCGTCCCAGGTGAAGCGGGCGGCCGCGCCCCGGGCGTTGATCGCCCGCGCAAGTCTCCTGTTTTCATAGACCCAGGTTTGAAACCGTCCGTCCGCAAAGGTCTTTTTAACCAGCCTTCCTTCCATGTCATAGTCAAAACGGGTCTCCATCCCCCGGGGACCGGTAAAAACCGCAGGCCGTCCTTCCGCGTCCCGGACATACCGGACTGAGCGTCCGTCCGGCCAAAGAATTTCGCTCACCCTGCCTGCCGCGTCATGGGAAAAGACAGTTGTTCTTCCAAGAGTGTCCAGGCTTTCAAGGAGACCGGACGTGGACGCGGACCAGGTGAAAGTTGTGGTTGTCCCGTCCGGCCAGGCGATTGCCGTCACCTGGTCCAGGGCGCCCCGGGTGA
>JAGVGH010000194.1 GCA_020057225.1 Desulfobacterales bacterium
CAGCCCCCGCGCCGCCTTATAGAAAGGATTATTCATGGGCATGGAAACCATCCTGATTGCCATCCTCGCCTTGCTGGCGGGAATGGCCGCAGCCATCCTCCTCCGGGACAAGCTCTTGGCCGGAAGGATCCGCCTCGCCAATGAAGAGGCGGAGCGCGCTGTGGAGGAGGCCCGGCACCAGGCAGAAACAATTCTCAAAGAGGCCGCGGTCGAAGCCAAAGACAAACTCTTTAAAATGAAGGCGGATTTCGACGCCGAGACCAAGGAAGCAAAAAGCGAATTAAAAAAGCTCGAAGCGCGGCTGATTCAACGCGAGGAAAACCTGGACAGGAAACTGGACCAGGTGGAAAGGCGGGACCAGGAGCTTTCCAACAGGGAAAAGAATCTTGTCAAGCGCGAGCAGGGCATCGAGAAGAGCGAGGAGAGGGCCCAGGCCCTTGTGGAAGAGCAGGAGCGGGAACTCGAGCGTATCTCCGGAATGACCACGGAGCAGGCCAAGGAGTTTTTGCTTAAAAGCATGGAAGACGAGGCCCGGCACGAAGGGGCCAAACTGGTAAAGCGCATTGAGACCGATACCAAGGAAAACGCGGAGAAAAAGGCCAAGATGATTATGGCCACAGCCATTCAGCGCTATGCCGGAGACTACGTGGCGGAGCGCACGGTCTCGGTGGTGGAGCTTCCCAGCGAGGAAATGAAGGGGAGAATCATCGGGCGGGAAGGCAGGAACATCCGCGCGCTGGAATCCGCCACCGGAATAGACCTGATTGTGGACGACACTCCGGAAGCGGTCATTCTGTCCGGATTCAATCCTGTCCGGCGCGAGGTGGCGCGGCTTTCGCTCCTTCGGCTCATTGCGGACGGGCGCATCCATCCGGCGCGGATCGAGGAAATCGTCAAAAAGGTCGAGCAGGAGGTGGACAACACCATTCGGGAGGCAGGGGAGCAGGCCACCTTTGATCTGGGGGTCCATGGGATCAACCCGGAGCTTGTCAAGTTCCTCGGGCGCCTTAAATACCGGACCAGCTATGCCCAAAACATGCTTCAGCACTCCATCGAGGTGGGCTTTTTGTGCGGCATCATGGCCTCGGAGCTCAACCTTAATGTCAAGCAGGCGCGGCGGGCAGGTCTTTTGCATGATATTGGAAAGTCCGTGGACCACGAGGTCGAGGGGCCCCACGCGCTCATCGGCGCCAAGCTCGCCAAAAAATACGGGGAGGCGCCCAAAATTGTTCACGCTGTCAGCGCCCATCACGAGGATATTCCGCCCGGCTCGGTGCTGGCCTTTTTGGTGCAGGCCGCGGACGGATTGTCCGGAGCGCGGCCCGGCGCGCGGCGCGAAATGCTGGAAAGCTACATCAAGCGGCTGGAGGACCTCGAGCGTATCGCCAACGGGTTCCCGGGGGTTGGCGGATCCTTTGCCATCCAGGCGGGACGCGAGCTTCGGGTGATTGTCCAGAGCGAAAAGGTAACCGACGACGAGGCGGTCCTTTTATGCAAGGATGTGGCCAGGAAGATCGAGGAGACTCTTACTTTCCCAGGGCAGATTAAAGTCTGCGTGATACGCGAGACGCGGGCGGTGAGCTACGCGAGCAAATAGGTGAAACATGGGCGTGTTTGAGGTGTTGACGGAGCGGGGGTTTATCGAGCAGACAACCCATGACGCGGAGCTTAAGGAGGCGTTCGCCTCCGGCCCGGTCACCTGCTACATCGGGTTTGACCCCACAGCTTCGAGTTTTCATGTGGGAAGCCTTGTGCCCATTATGGCGCTTGCGCACATGCAGAGGAACGGGCACCGTCCCATCGCCCTGGTGGGAGGCGGGACCGGTCTGGTGGGCGACCCGAGCGGCAAGACGGAGATGCGCAAGATACTCACGGAGGAAACGGTCGCGGAAAACGTGCTGGCGCTCAAGGCGCAGCTTTCCCGGTTTTTGGATTTTGACGGGGGGCGGGCGCTTTTGATGAACAACGCGGACTGGCTCACGGACCTCAAGTATATACCTTTTTTAAGGGACATCGGCCCGCACTTCAGCGTGAACAGGATGATCAAGGCGGAAAGCTACCGGATGCGGATTGAATCCGAGGAGGGGCTGAGCTTTCTGGAGTTCAACTATATGCCGCTTCAGGCTTACGACTTTCTGGCGCTCTACGAGCGGGAGGGGTGCAGGCTTCAGATGGGGGGCAGCGACCAGTGGGGGAACATCGTGGCGGGGGTGGAGCTTGTCCGGCGGAAGAAGCAGGGGCAGGTGTTTGGGATGACGTTTCCGCTCATCACCACGGCGGCCGGGGCCAAGATGGGGAAGACGGCCAAGGGGGCGGTGTGGCTGGACGCGGAGCGGACGAGTCCTTATGAGTATTACCAGTACTGGGTGAACACCCATGACGCGGACGTGCGGCGCTTTTTGCTGCTTTTCACGTTTTTGCCGGTGGAGGAGACAGAGGCGGCGACGGGGGTGTTTGGCGAGGGGCTGAACGCGGCGAAGGCTGTTTTGGCGTATGAGCAGACCCGGCTGGTCCATGGCGCGGACGAGGCTTGCCGGGCCCACGAGGCGGCGGTTTCGATGTTTGGGGGGCGCGCGATTCCGGCGGGAGTGTTGCCGTCGTCGGAGATAGAGCGCGGGGTGGATGGAGCGGAGGAGGATCTGCCCACGACGGTGGTTCCGGTGGCGCGCCTTGCCGAGGGAGTGCCGGTCTATGAGCTGTTTGTTATGGCGGGGCTTGCGGGATCCCGGGGCCAGGCGCGCAGGCTGGTGGAGCAGGGGGGGGCGTATGTGAACGGGCGCCGGGCGGTGGCGCATGATGAGCTGGTGGGGGCCGGGGATTTGTTGGATGGGCGGATAGTGTTGCGGGCGGGGAAGAAGCGGTATCACCGGGTAGTGGGGGGGTGAGTTTTTTTGGGGGGAGGGGAAAAAACAAGTTGACAGGGAGGGGTAAATCTCTTATAAAATCGGATTTTGTTTGGGGCGGAATAAACGTCTGGTTTGAGGTTCGGGAAAAAGGTTACGGTACTGAATTCATCGTCAAGGATGTACGTAACGGTTAAAGAATCTTAAGCGGGAAGTTAGAAAAGCCTTGACAAGATGGAGCGTGCGGGAGTAGTGATTGCGCCCGTTGACTGGCTGAGTGAGAGGCGCTGAACGCGCTGGGTCCAGGCCGGGAAGCTCAGGGAAAAGATTGGTTGCTTTATTTTGTTTTTGGTTTTAGAAGCTGGAAGCATGAGAAAGAGGCGGGTTGTTTTGTCTGTTTTTGGTTTACCATTGTGTTTTGGTTTTTGAGAGCAACATAGGGTGAGACCGGTGAACCCGGTCCGGCGAGTCAAATTGACAGACGCCGGGGTGATTCTGGAAAGCTGAAAAAAGGCTTGACAGAGTGTTAGGGTTCGGTTAGAAGCTGGTCATGTTCGGCGGGGAGCGCCGGGCGGGAAGCCGGAAGGCGGGGGCGGAAAAAAGTCCTTGACAAACCGGCGGGAACATGAGAGGGTATAAAAATCGCCGAGTCGCGGGATGCGGCAGAAAAAAGGCGGGAGAAGACGGACTTGATCTTTGAAAACTAAATAGCGACGCGCGAAACATTCGGTCCCACGAATGACGCAAAAATGAAGTACTCCAGAGCCAAAGTTCTGGTTGAGAGAGTTCAACTGGAGAGTTTGATCCTGGCTCAGAATGAACGCTGGCGGCGTGCTTAACACATGCAAGTCGCACGAGAACGCCCTGGGCGACTGGGGCTAGTAAAGTGGCGCACGGGTGAGTAACGCGTGGGTAACCTGCCTTCATGCCCGGGATAACGCTGCGAAAGCGGCGCTAATACCGGATAAAGTCCGAGACACCCTGGTGTTTTGGGCCAAAGGTGGCCTCTGCATGCAAGCTATCACAGGAAGATGGGCCCGCGTACCATTAGCTCGTTGGCGGGGTAACAGCCCACCAAGGCTACGATGGTTAGCTGGTCTGAGAGGATGATCAGCCACACTGGAACTGACACACGGTCCAGACTCCTACGGGAGGCAGCAGTGAGGAATATTGCGCAATGGGCGAAAGCCTGACGCAGCAACGCCGCGTGAGTGATGAAGGCCCTCGGGTCGTAAAGCTCTGTCGAGTGGGAAGAACCCGCACAGGGATAATACCTCTGTGCGCTGACGTACCACAGAAGGAAGCACCGGCTAACTCCGTGCCAGCAGCCGCGGTAATACGGAGGGTGCAAGCGTTATTCGGAATTATTGGGCGTAAAGGGCACGTAGGCGGCCATTTAAGTCAGATGTGAAAGCCCGGGGCTTAACTCCGGAAGTGCATTTGATACTGAGTGGCTTGAGTACGGGAGAGGGGAGTGGAATTCCTGGTGGAGAGGTGAAATTCGCAGATATCAGGAGGAACACCGGTGGCGAAGGCGACTCCCTGGACCAGTACTGACGCTGAGGTGCGAAGGCGTGGGGAGCAAACAGGATTAGATACCCTGGTAGTCCACGCAGTAAACGTTGTGCACTAGGTGTAGCGGGTATTGACCCCCGCTGTGCCGCAGCTAACGCATTAAGTGCACCGCCTGGGGAGTACGGCCGCAAGGCTAAAACTCAAAGGAATTGACGGGGGCCCGCACAAGCGGTGGAGCATGTGGTTTAATTCGACGCAACGCGAAGA
>JAGVGH010000284.1 GCA_020057225.1 Desulfobacterales bacterium
ACTGGGCGCTCCGATGGCTCGGGTTCCATTGCCGTAGGGGCGCACGGCGCGCGCCCGAACAGGTGAATCCCTTGCAATAAGATTATTTATGGATAAGCTTTAAGTTGATGACAGTGATAGGGCTAATTGTAAAACTCCCGAGGTAATTGCAAAAGGAGGCGTAGCGGGCAACCCGGGGTCTTGCGGCCCGGAACCATCCAACCTGCGCCTCATTTCGCGATTACCTCTAGAACATATCCTTCTCGGTTTCCTGTATCACCCTGTCCAGGCGCTCCCGCAACAAGGGCGGCAGTCCCTCGATATGCACGTTCAAAAATCCGCGCACAATAGTGGAAACAGCCGCCTCCTCGGTAAGTCCCCGGGCCATGAGGTATTCGATTTCCGCCTTGTCAATTTTCCCCACCGCGGCCTCGTGGGACATCTCGACTCCCGGCACATGGGCCTCCAGCTCGGGAATGGCGTGCATGAGCCCGTCTTTGAGAATAAGCCCTTTGCATTCCAGGTGCGCGCGGATGTCCGGCACCCTGCCCACCAGCTTTCCCCGGGCGATGATGTTGCCGCCGTAAGTGATGGCGCGGGAAATGATTTCCGCCCGCGCTCCCGGCGCGTCCAGAATAACATTGGATCCCACGTCCAGATGGCTGTTTTTGCTCGCCACCAGAACACTCTGGAACCTTGCCACGGATCCCGGTCCCACCAGGTGGGTTGTGGGGGCCATTTGCAGCGTGCCCAGGGGCCGGAGCGAGATGTAATTGGAAACCAATACCCCGCCTTCCTCCACAAACGCCATGGTCCGCGGCCGGACCGCGACCTGCCCGCCCCACTCGTGAATCATGGTGAACATGAGGCGGGCGCCCTTTTTGACGTAGAACTCGCTCACGCCCACGTGAAGGCCCGAAACCAGATGGGGGGCGGTGGCGCAGCCGGTGATGATTTGAAGCGCGCTTCCCGGCTCGGCGATGACCACGTTGTGGACGTTTTGGGAGAATTTTTCCTTGGCGATGTAGAGGCAGGCCTGCACCGGCGCCTCGCAGGCCACGCCTTCCCGGGAACGGATAAAATAGCCCTCGGAGGGTCTGTCTCCGGCCCAGCGGGTGAACCGGTCCTTGTCCGGGCGGATCCCGCGCCACATGTACTGGTCGAGCCATCCGTGGCGGTCCAGGGCCTGGGAAATGGGCAGCACCTCGACCCCTTCCTGCCGGGCCTTGCAGTGGACAACAGACATGTCCTTCTGGATATAGGTGCCGATGCGCAGGTTTTCGGAGGCGTCCACGCCGACATTGAGGAAATGGGCGGCGTCTTTTTTGTCAAGTCCGGAAAGGTCGTTCACATACTCGTAGCCTGGGGACTCGGAGTCAAAACAGGAAAGGTCCGGCTCCGCCAGAGGCAGGGGCTGGAGAGTTCCGGCGGGCCCGCCCTTGGTTACATCGCGCATCTGACACACTCCTTGTATCCGTACTCGCGGATCCACTTGAGAATCCCGCGTGCGTTTTGGCGGCAGCACAACACACCGTCCAGGAGCACCTGCCCTTTATCGGCGGTGATGTAGTCGAGGATGTACCCGGTGTGCGTGATGACAAGGGCGCTTTTGGCGCCGTTGGTTGCCGGGCGTTTGTGGATCCCGCCCTTGGGGTATTTGGCGCCCCTGTGCAGAAGCTGGTTGATGGCCTCGCCCACCAGCGCGATGTTTTCAAGGTCCACTCCGCTCTCCGGCTCGTCCAGCATGACAAAATCCGGCTCCTGGGCCAGAAGCTGCAACAGCTCCGAGCGCTTGATCTCGCCGCCGGAAAGCCCGGCGTTCACGTCGCGGTCCATGAAGCCGGTCATGTTGAGGGTGTTGGCCAGGGCGGCTGTGTCCGCGCCCTTGTTTCCCCGGCACAGGTCCACCAGGGTGCGGGTTTTCAGGCCATGGATGGTGGGCGGGCGCTGGAACATGATGCCGATGCCCATTTCCGCGCGCTCGTTGATGGGTTTTCCGGTGATGTCCACGCCTTTGTAGGTGATTTTTCCCTGGGTGACCTTGTAGCCGGAAAAACCCATGATGGTCATCATGAGGCTTGTTTTGCCGGTGCCGTTGGGCCCGAAAAGCACATGGCTTTCGCCCTTGGGCACTTCCATGTTGACGTTTTTGAGAATAGGCTTGCCGCCGACCTCGACGGCCAGTTCCTCGATCAGAAGCATCGCGTGTTCCCCGCCTGCGGGCCGTGTGCGCCGCGCCCGCGCGTTATGGATTAAGGGTTGTGAAAAGGGGGCCGGGGGCGCCCGTAAGCCGAATTCTGTTCCCGGTTCCAGTTGCCTGAAACGCGGGCGGCGGCCATTCATCTGGGACGGCGGTTGCCCGCCGCCTCGCGCGGCCGACCCGGGAGCCTCGGGCGGGCAGCCCTCAAACGCTCCCCTATTTGGCCTTGCACCGGGTGGGGTTTACCCAGCTTGCCCTGTCGCCAGGACAACTGGTGCGCTCTTACCGCACCGTTTCACCCTTGCCGGGCCGTATCCGGCACAGGCCGGACACTGCCAGGCGGTCTGCTTTCTGTTGCACTTGCCGTCGCGTTTCCGCGCCTCCGCGTTACGGAGCACCCTGCCCTGTGGTGTTCGGACTTTCCTCCGGCCGCGCCTCAAAGGGCGGACCGGCGGCCGCCAAGGCCCCCCCGGCCCGTTTTCATCCCTGCAAATAATAGATTATACGCTCGCAGTGGGGACAGTACATGATGGCGTCCTGGCGCTGGAGCTCGTTGTATGTCTGGGGAGGAATGTTCATGTGGCATCCCCTGCACACATAGCTTTGCACCGGAACAACCGCTTTTCCATTTCTGTATTCCAGTATCATGGTGTAACGTTTGTAAAGCCCGGGATCCATAAGGGAGGCCAGGGAGGATCTTTCCTTGCTCAGACTGGAAAGTTTTTTGCGGCAGGCGGACAGTTCTTTGTCGGTGTCCGCCTGCTCCTGGACCAGCGCGTCATCGAGGACCTTGCACTCGTCCGCAAGGCGCCGGACCTCTTTGTCCGCGGCCTCGATTTTGTCCAGCACCTCGACCAGCTCGTCCTCCATGGCCGAAGTCTTTTTCTGGGACTCCTCGATTTCCCTTAAAAGCGCCCGGTATTCGCGGTTGTTCTTGATGGTCATCAGGCGGTCGTTGCTTTTTTGGGTGAGCGCGTTGTTTTCCTCGATGCCCAGGTCCAGCTCCCGCTGACGGCGCTGGAGCAGGGCCTTGGCCTGTTTGGCCTCCTCCAGGATGGCGCTCACCGCGGCGACTTTTCCCCGGACCGCTTCCACCTTTTGGGCGCTGGCCGTCATGGCGTTGCGCACGATGACCGCCTGGTCGTCAATTCCCTGCAATTCCACCAACGTGGCAATCTGTTCCTTCACAACCCCTCCGTTAGAGCGGCCAGCCGCCGCCGGCTGCCCGCCGGGGACAAGGGTCCGCCGACGGGGGTTTCCGGGTCCGGCGGCGCTCCGCCCCGCGCGGCCAAGGCCGCGTGACCCGTTATGTCCATGTGAACGGGTCGCGTTCGATGCCGCAGGGACTTACCACGGCATCGCAACCCTCCTTTAAAAGCTCCCGTCCCAGCGCGTTGGCAAGGGCGGGAACAATCAGCCGTTCTGTCGCAAAGTGCCCGAGGTCCAAAAGAGCGAGACCGCGCTCTTCGGCCTGGCGGGCGTCGTGATAACCCAGGTCCCCGGTGACAAAGACCTCGGCCCCGGAGCGGAAGAATTCCTTAAGGAGGCTTCTTCCCGAACCGCCGCACACGGCGGCTTTGCGCACTTCCATGTCCGGCGCTCCGGCGAACCGGGCGCGGGGCGTGTCCAGGGCGTTTTGGGCGAAAAGGGCGAAGGCCGCAAGGCTCATGGGGGCGGGAAGGGTTCCTGTAAGCCCGATGGGGCGCAGGCCGTCCTTCTCTCCCGGGGCGCCAAGACCCGTGACATCCAAGAGGCCAAGCTGTTCCGCGAGAACGTCGTTGACACCGCCAGGCGCCCGGTCCAGGTTGGTGTGGGCGCAGAAGATGGCAAGGCGGTGGCTGATGGCAAGGGAGAGGATCTTTCCGGCGGGGGTGGCGAGGTCCAGGGATTTCAAGGGGGTGAAGAGCAGGGGATGGTGGGTGACAAGCATGTTGACGCCCGCCTGGACAGCGGCCAGGACAACATCGGGCAGGGGGTCCAGGGCGCACCATACGGAGCGGGCCGGCCAGGCCCTGTCCCCCACCTGCAGGCCCGCGTTGTCCCTGTCCTCCGCGGTGCTTCCTGGCGCCAGGCGCTCCATTGCGCCCATTACGTCCTTCACGCTGGTTTCCCGCATGCCTTTTCCCGCAACGTGTCCATGCGCGCCGGTCTCTCCGTCCTTGGGGCGCGGTCCCGGGGCATGAAAAAAGGCGCGGTGCAACGACCACGCCTTTTTCCCGCACGCGCGGCAACGGCTCCGGGAACCCCGGTGCCGCCGCCTATGGTATGATACCCGGACATGATGTTGCCGCCGTCAAAGAAGAATGATGGGCCCACCTGGAATCGAACCAGGGACCTACCGGTTATGAGCCGGTGGCTCTACCAGTTGAGCTATAGGCCCACGCAAAAGGTGTTGACCGGGCGCTTTCGGGCCCTCGCGCGTTTTCTCCGAAGAGGAGCTTGCCGCTCCGGCGCCCGGGTTTTTCCCGCTTGCGCATCCCTTTATGAAACACCATTGGCCCGGGTTTGTCAAGAAGTTGAAAAAGACCGGCGTAAAAAGGGACACAAGAAAATTTTTGCGGGAATGGATGCTGGCGCGCACGGCGGGAGGCGCAACAGAACCGCGCGGCCAGGGAAGGGAACGGCTGTTGCGGATGGTTGGCGCCTTTCCCGGCGCGGAAACCAGGGCGCTACCGGTGCGCCGCGGCTTCCGCTTTCGCATCCGGACTTTCCGGGCCCTTGCGGGCTTGGGATTGTGTTCCCACACGCGCTCCCTTACCCAAATCCGAAGGCGCGATCTCCAGCTTGATATCCATAGGCAAGGGATCTTTGATCGTCACGGTGCAGGGCATGGGTTCTTTGACCTTGGCCTGGATTTCCTTTTTAAGAGGCAGAGTCCCTTCCACCACAAAATTAATGGGCGCCTCTATCACTTTTTTAATCTCCACCGGCAAGGGGTCCACTACGTGCAACGCCAGGTTCTGATCCACTTTGAACTCATGGGCGATGGGCACGGCGAGATGGACCGGGATGGATCCCTTCACCGGCAGCTTTGCCGTGACCCCCATGATTTTGGTTTCCACAACCGTGTCCAGGGGAATGGTGCTGTTGACCTCGATGGAGCCTTTGATGAGGAGCGGGTGCTCAAGCTGCACGCGGAACGGTTTTCCCAGGGGGACTTCAAAGGTCTCGAACAAGGGCACCTTGAGCGTGGTTTTGACCGGAAGCCGGACCGGAATCCGGGTGTTGAGGGGAATTGTGAAGCTGTGGTCGAGCTGGGTTTTCACCTCGAAAGGGCCGCGGATGGCGGCGGTGAGAGGTTTGTCGAGTCGGAAGGCGAGGCTGGAGAGGCGGTCGAAAAAGGAACCAGTATCCGGAGCGCCGGAGCTGGAGAAGGCGCGGTCACCAAGGGCGGCGAGCAGGGCGGCGAGGAAAAGAGCCAGGAGGAGGGGGAGGGCGCGGAGCTTGGCGGGTTTGTGTTTCCGTGGGCGTCTGTTGGGGTTTTGAGAGGGGTGGGAGGCTGTTCCGGCGCGGAATATGGCGGCGCAGGGGTTTTGGGGGAGGGGGTTCTGGGGAGAGGCGAAGGCGAACGGCGGGGTGTTCGCCTGGGGAGTGGCAAGCGGGGAGTTGGAGATGGTTTGCATGTTGCCTCTATTATCTGTTTTATTATTGTGCGTATATTCGTACATACATCTGAACGTACAATTACGCCTTATTTTTTCTCCTGTCAAGGAAATAAGTTGGAAGGGCCGGCCCGAGGGCAGGGCCGGGAGGAGCCGGGGAAGAAGAAAGGGGAGGAATGTTTTCCGGTTCGGCACAGGAGGGCAAAAGGGCTGCGGGGCAAGGGGCACAGTGATTGAGAGCTTATTAACCCTACAGCGCAACCTTGTTGTTTATGCGCAACTATAGCGGTTGGACTTTTAACCAACCACAATATATTGTGCCAAGAGGGAACATCTTGCGTTGTAGGGTTAAAATTCAGATAGAGGCAATTGCAAAACTCAAAGAAACGACATATTTAACGTAGGCCGGATGGTTCCGCCCGAAGGGCAGGTTCATCCAACAGGTAGAAATCATTTAGAAATGTTGGGTAACCACGGGCCTTGCGGCCGAGACCACCCAGCATAGGCAAATTATGTAATTAGCATGAATATCAATTAGTTATGAAGATTAGGCGGCCAGCCTGGAACGGGCCTGCAGGGATTCGGCAATTTGAACAAGGTACTTGTTCGACTATTCAACACGAAGATGTTTTTGTTTTTGCAAAAGGCGTCCTCGTGGTATGAGCGGGCAAGCAGGTAAACGGCGTGGAGCCGCCCACCCTGCGCGGTTGCCAATCATCCCCAAAAACAGCGCGGGGGCGAAACCATGGAAATGCATCCTGAAGACATAAAAAGTCTGGAGCTTGCGGTACGGCTCCTGGAGTACCCCACCTTTGCCGCCCGGCTTTCCAAAATCATCGGCATGCCTGTGGAAAAGGCGCTCGTGCTCATGCCCGAGAGCCTCGGCCGCTCCCTTTCGGTGGTTACCGAAAACGCGCTCAAACGAAGCCTGGAGGCGGCGGTGCGCACCCTTTCGCCCCAGGCGCGGAGGCCGGCACGGGAATGGCGGCACCGGATCTACACCGCGGCCAGCGGAGGTGTGGGGGGACTTTTCGGATTTCCAGCCCTGGCCGTGGAGCTTCCGATTACCACAACGCTCATTTTACGCAGCATTGCGGACATTGCCCGAAGCGAGGGGGAGAACATCCGGACACCGGAGGCCAAGCTTTCCTGCGTGGAGGTGTTTGCCTTGGGAAGCGGGCAGGAGGAGGGCGGCGTGGAGGCCGGGTATTTCGCGGTGCGCGCGGCCCTGGCCAAATCTTTGAATGACGTGGCGAAGATTGCGGCGGCCACAGGGGTTCTGGACGGGACATCACCGCTGGTTTTGCGGATTGTTGCGCGGATAGCGGCACGGTACGGGCTTTTCGTGAGTCAGAAGGCGGCGGCCCAGGCCGTGCCGATCGCGGGAGCGGTCGGGGCAGGGGCCATCAACGTGGTGTTTACCGCGCATTTCCAAAACATGGCGCGGGGTCATTTTGTGGTGCGCCGGCTGGAGAGGAGCTACGGGAAGGACGCGGCCCGGGAGGGGTACGCGCGCGCGCTGGAGAGGATGAAGGAGAAACGGCGCGGGCCGGGATATAAGCGGTAGGAAGGACGCGCGCGATTTAAGGCGCGTTTTACATGGACAATTCGCAAGTCACCAAAAACCCGTGTTTTTCGGACGGCCCGCGCCTTCGATTCCTTCCCTGGCATTTTCGGCTTTGTATCCGGGCGCCGCATTCCGGCAAAATGTGTATCGCGCGCGTTATGCCAAAAATGATACCGCATGCGGCATCCTGACTTTTCCCCTTTTCCGCGCCGAATGAAAACTCCGGACAAGAAAGTATCCCCGGTTTCCCGGAACGCGCTTAACACCAGGACACCTTTTGACCTTTTGCCCGGGCCGTTCCCTCTCTCCGCGCCGGAAGCGCCCGGAAGCAAAATCCGGCTGTCCCCGCGGCGCCCGGCAAATATTCCCTTCCGAATTCATCACGGCCCTTGACTCGCGGCGCCATGTGCCGTATAATATGCAATATCTGTTCTCGCATGTGTTTCCCAAGCCTTCGGTATAATCCCGCGTGCCGCCCTGGATACCGCAAGGGCGGGGGCGCATGTTTGTTTCAACCCGCCGCGCGGCTTCACGGCTTCCCAGTCAAGACAAGGAGCCCCTGTTACCATGGCGTCTGTCCCGCCCGAGCACCATGCCATGCGCCGCCCTTGCCGCCTTTGGGCATCGCCCGCCCTTCCGCTTTTTCTCCTCTTTCTCCTTTTCCGCCATGGAACCGCTCTGGCCCAGGACGACACCCCTGCCCCCCGGTACACAGTGCCCAGCCTTCAGTACAAAATGGTGTACATCGCCCCCGGCTCCTTTATAATGGGCAGCCCCTTGGAAGAAACCGGGCGCCAGGAAGAGGAAAAGCAGCACCGGGTAACTCTGACCAAAGGGTACTACATCGGCGTTTGCGAGGTGACCCAGAAACAATGGCAGTCTCTGATGCGGTCCAATCCCTCCAGCCCGAAAAACAGGGGGGACGACATTCCCGCGCATTACATCTCCTGGCGGGAGGCCATGCGCTTTGTAAAAAAGCTGAACGAGGCGGAGAAAACGGCCTCCTACGCCCTTCCCACTGAGGCCCAGTGGGAATACGCGTGCCGGGCCACCACAGACTACGAGCAGTATAAGCGCCAGGGACAATACCGGGGAGACGCCGGACTTACGGTGGAAGACCTTGGTCCCCGGGAACCCTCCCCGGACGGACAGGACATTCAGGGCGTCGAGGTTATCGCTTTGGCCGAAAACGGGCCCGCCGCCCGGGGGGGGATCGCCCTCAAAGATGTCATCATGCGTGTCAACGGAAAAAAAATCGCTTTTTCAAGCACCTTTGAACGCATCGTGGAAGGAAGCCCCGAAGGCGAGATACTGAAAATGGATATTGCCCGCCCTGCCGGGGCTGAAGGGGCTGAGGCGCAAGTGTATGATCCCCTGGTTGTATTTGTGCGGGCGGGACGCACGCTGTATCCCAACTATGCCACTCCTCCTTTTCATTTCGGGAGCAACCCGGACCAGATAGGCGACTACGCATGGTTCAAGGGCAACTCTGACAGCCGCCTCCATCCTGTTGCCCAAAAACCGCCCAATCGCTGGGGACTGTACGACATGCATGGAAACGCGCCGGAGTGGTGCCTGGACCGTTACGGGGCATATCCGTCAGAAGAGATTTCAGACCCTAAAGGCCCTCGGCATGGAATCACCTACCGGGTACACCGGGGCGGGGGGTACTACTACACCCCTGAGCGTTGCCGGTCCGCCTACCGGGGCGGATTCGAAGGAAGTCTCAAGGGGGCCAATATGGGGATTCGGCTGGTCAAAAATTTTTAAGGCTGCTTTTGCCGCGAAGCTCTGCGCGGCGTTTTTACCCGGCATGGATAAAGCGCCGCGTTTTCATTTAACCCTCAAAAAGGACTCGCGTTTTTTCTGCCGCCAGGGTATGTTTTTTTCTTTTGGCGGTCTTGCCGCCCGCGCCAAGCGGGCGTTTTTTTATCCGCGATTTTCCCTTCCACCTAAAACCCGGCCAGGACAAAGCTGAAACCGTTTGGAGCCGGACTCCCGCGACGGATGAACATTGCGGGGCCGGCCTCGTCGTTTTCTTGACGGTCCGGGTCGCGCGCCCGGGACGCCCTACGGTCTTTTCTTGCAACCTTCTAAAAATACACAAACATTTTGAGCGCCTTATGGGATGGTCCGGCTGCGACATCCGGCGGTGTGTGAAAAGCCGTCTTTACGCAGCCCCTTGAGCCGCGTTCCCATCCGCCTGAAATTATAATGAATTGAGGTAATTGCAAAATTATGCGCAGGTTGGGTGGTTCCGGGCCGCAAGGCCCGGGTTCACCCAACATTTCTAAAATGATTTCTATGTGTTGGATGAACCTGCCCTTCGGGCGGAACCA
>JAGVGH010000138.1 GCA_020057225.1 Desulfobacterales bacterium
CGATTGCAGGGGATAAAATTGTCGGGTGAACCCGCGCGCGAACAGCCCCTTTGCCATAACACATTACCCCGGCGCGCGCGGAACCACCCGACCTACATGTAATACACTGGCAAAAACTATATGTAGGTCGGGTGGTTCTGCGCGAAGCGCAGGTTCACCCGACAGGTTCATCAATCGGAACGGATTTACGAAAAACGCCATAAAACAGGCGGCCCCCCATCCCGCCATGGCCGACAGGTTTTCCCATGAAAGAAGCGCTGTCCTTTTTGCACCTCATCGCCACCGCCCTCAACAGCGGCGATCTCAGGCCCTCCCTGTACCGGGTGCTGGAGATTCTTTCCAGCGCCATGGGCATGCACCGGGGCGCGATAACCATCATGAACCCCCTGCGCCAGGAAATCCGCATCGAGGCCGCCCACGGGCTTTCCGCGGAGGCCATCCAGCGGGGCCGCTACAAGCCGGGCGAGGGCATCACAGGCCGGGTCATCCAGAGCGGGCGCCCCATCATCGTGCCCCAGGTGAGCAAGGAACCGTTGTTTCTGAACCGCACGGGCGAGCATCAGGCGGCGGCGGGCGAGCGGGAGCTTTCGTTTATCTGCGTGCCGGTGATGAAGGGCCAGCAGGTGGTGGGCGCCCTTTCCATGGATAAACCTTACGACCCGGCCCGTGACCTGGATGAGTCCATGCAGTTTCTGACGGTGGTGGCGGCCATGGTGGCCCAGAGGGTGGCGCACCTGGAGGCGCTCCAATGGGAGAAAGAGGCGCACAGCGCGGAAAACAGGCGGCTCAGGGAAGAGCTTGCGCGGAAATACAGCATCACCAACCTGGTGGGCAACAGCAACAAGATGCGGGAAGTCTTTCAGATGATTTCCCAGGTCTGCCGCAGCAACGCCACCGTGCTCATAAGGGGGGAGTCCGGCACGGGAAAGGAACTCTGCGCCTCGGCCATTCATTACAACAGTCCCAGGTCCAAGGAGCCGTTCGTCAAGGTCAACTGCGCCGCGCTTCCGGCCAACCTCATCGAGAGCGAGCTTTTCGGCCATGAGAAAGGGGCGTTTACCGGGGCCATACGGCAAAAGCCCGGGAAATTCGAGATGGCGAACAAGGGGACCATCTTCTTGGACGAGATAGGTTCCATTGGGCTGGATGTGCAGGCGAGCCTTTTGAGGGTGCTGCAGGAAAAGGAGTTCGAGCGGGTGGGGGGGTACAAGACCCTCAAGGTGGATGTTCGGATTATCGCGGCGACGAACCGGAACCTGGAAGAGGCGGTGGAGAAAAACGAGTTCCGGGAGGATTTGTATTACAGGCTCAACGTGTTTCCCATTTACATGCCTCCGTTGCGGGAGAGAAAGACGGATGTCTTGCTGTTGGCGGAGTATTTTCTGGAGAGGTACGCGAAAGAGAACGGCAAGGACGTGCGGCGGATTTCGACACCTGCCATTGACATGCTGATGCAGTACCATTGGCCGGGGAACGTGCGGGAACTGGAGAACTGTGTGGAGCGCGCGATTCTTTTATGCGATGGGGGTGTGATTCACTCGTATCATTTGCCGCCGACGTTGCAGACGGGGAAAGAGACGGACACGGCGCCGGGGCGGAGTTTGGAGGACGCGGTGTCGGCCTTGGAGCGGGAGATGATCATAGACGCGCTCAAGACGACGCGGGGGAACGTGGGGAAGGCGGCGGCGCTTCTTTCGACGACGGTGCGGAAGATGGGGTACAAGATGGACAGGTACGGGGTGGATTACAAGGATTACAGGTAGAGGGGCTGGATTTTGGGGGGCGGGAGCTTGACGGAGGATAAGGGTGTGAGTTATGGCGTTGTGAAAAAATGAGAGAGGCGGCAATGCCGGGAAAAAATCCTGGGTGGCTCTGTGCGCGAACAACGCATTTGCCGCAACACGCCGTTTCGGGGCGCGCGTCCCCCACGGTTCTCCCGGCTGGCGAAAAAATTTTTCGGAAGGGCGATTGACAAGGTATCAATTGATGCGCTATCTTGGAATAGAACGGCCAAGCTCAAAGGAGCTTGAACAAAAAATCAGGCAGTCATGTAGGTCGGGTGGTTCTGCGCGTAGCGCAGGTTCACCCGACAATATCCACAGACCATCATCCGCGGCTCTCATCAGATGAATTGTCGGGTGAACCCGCGCGCGAACAACGGTTTTGCCATCCCAAAACATCCCGGCGCGCGCGGAACCACCCGACCTACGTTTCAAAACTACATTTTTGAGTGTTGAAAGTTTAGTAATGTGGGTCGGGTGGTTCTGCGCGTAGCGCAGGTTCACCCGACAACGCCATTTCAATTTCCTTCGATGACCCGAAAACCGCCATGCGCTACCGTCGCGCCCGGGCACCGGGCGGAACCTATTTCTTCACGGTGGTCACATTTGCCCGGCTTAAATTTCTAACAGACGCCCAACCCCTGTCCATCCTGCGCGGGGCCTTTGCCCAAACCATCGCCGAACGGCCTTTCGTAGTGGACGCCTGGGTGATTCTGCCGGACCACATGCATTTCATTTGGACCTTGCCGAAAAACGATGAGGATTTCTCCACCCGGTGGCGGCTCATCAAGGCGCGGTTCACCCATTACTGGATAGAAACGTCCGTCCAAGGCTGGGGCGCTGTCAGGACCAGCAAGGGTGAAAGGCAGGTTTGGCAGAGACGTTACTGGGAGCATCAGTTGCGTGACGAGGCCGATTTTGCCCGGCATGCGGAGTACATCCACTACAATCCGGTGAAGCACGGATATGTGAAGACTCCGATGGAATGGCCCTATTCCTCTTTTCACAGGTTCGTGAAGGAGGGGAAGGCGCATCCTGGCGCTGTTGAAGATGGCACGGTGGAAATGGAAAGCGGAATGGAGGGTTACGGGGAATAAAGAACAAGAGCCAAATCCCTGTCGGGTGAACCCGCGCGCGAATAACGGTTTTGCCATCCCAAAACATCCCGGCGCGCGCGGAACCACCCGACCTACGTTTCTGGAACGATTGGGCGAGGTGCTCTCATCCGTTCTCAAGGAAATACGCCCTGAGCATTACGCGGGGCACCGACCTCCCCAGGAATCCTATGAACCGGGAATCAAGGGGGGGTGAACTGTTCGCATTCGTGTGGTGGAGCCAGTTTTTCAAACGCGATGTGTACCTTAAATTCACCCTTAAAGGCGGGAAATTCTATCTGGTCTCTTTTCATATCAACAAAGAACGCTCATGAGGATTCAGCCAATGCCCCCCATTTCCACGTGCCCCAATGACGGCGCGGTTATGGAGCCGCGGGAAACGCAGGAAACGGTCCGCTTTCGCGGTCTGGACCTCACGGTCGTGTCCGGGGCGTTCGTCTGCCCGGAATGCGGGCTGGAGCTTGCCACTGTGGAGCAGGCGGCCAGGGTCCAGAAAAACATCTCCCGCGCATACCGGGAGGCCGCCGGGCTTATGACCGGAGAGGACATCCGCGGCGCGCGGGAAAAACGCGGCCTCACCCAGGAGGGTCTGGCAGCCCTGTTGGGAGTGGGCATCGCCAGCGTCAAACGCTGGGAGGGCGTCCACATCCAGACCAAATCCATGGACACCCTTTTGCGGAAAGCCCTGGCCGGGGAATCCTGCGCGAACCCTGACACAGGAAACAGGAACCTTTCGCTTCCCAGAGTCAAACAGGTGATTTGCGCGTTCGAGGCGTTGCTGAAAAGGCGGCTTTTCGAAAATAAAGGGCTTTTTAGCGGAAAATATCTTTGGTACGCTGATATGCTGGCGTTTCGGGAGACCGGGCAAAGCCTCACAGGCGCCATGTACGCGCGCCTTCCCTTTGGTCCGCAGCTCAACAATTACACGGACCTGTTCCCCCTCATAAAAGGAGCGGACATTTCAGAGCTTCCACCCCTGGATGAGGCAGATATTGCCATTATCGCCAGGGTCGCGCGCCGTTTTCCCCGCAAAAAAGACGTGTTCAAGGCAAGCCATAAGGAACCCGCGTGGCTCAACACGTCCACAGGCGATTTGATTCCCTATCCCCTTGCGGAAACCCTCGCCGGGATATAACCCCCCGCCCTCCCCTCACAAGAGCCGCAGGGTCGCCGTCACCCGCAAGGGACGCGCCAGCAGGTCCAGGGCCGAGCCAATGTCCCGCGCCACCACCCGCGCCGCGGCCAGCGCCGGGAACGCGGCCCCTTCCCCCTCCAGCACCCCTATCCCAAAGCCCGCCCCGGCAAGCATGAGCCTGTCGTTCATCCCGTTCCCCACCGCGCAGCACGCCTCCGCTCCCAGTCCTTGGATGTAGGCGAGCTTGGCCTCGTCCTGGGGGCCCGGGCCAAGCACCCGGACGCCGCACGGCGCGCCCGCAAGCGCTGACGCCGCCGTGCCGTGGGTGTCCGCGGTCAGCACGTGGATGGAGAGCGTTTTGGAAAGGATTTCAAAACGCTCCCGGACCCCGGGAATCAAAACCCCGTCCACGGCCAGGGTTCCGTTGAAATCGCACACCAGATGGGAAAGCCTGAGATGAGGCCCTCCCGGCACGCGGATTTCCAGCATGGCTCACCTCGTCACGCTCAGGCCAAGTTTCCGAATGATCTCCTCCGGGTCCCTCACTTCCCGCAGGGAGTAAAAGGACACCGGGCTCTGCGGCGCCAGGGTTATTAAGAGATGCTTGGGATCATCCAAAAAAAGCGCCAGTTCCTTGTACATGGCGGCGATCTTCGGGTCTGTGGACTGTCCCGCCTTGTCCTGAAACTCTTTGCGCGCCTCCGCGTAGGAGTCCTGGCCGTTCTTCTGGAGCTTGGCCGCGCTGTCCTTGAGTTTCGCCAAAAGCGCCCTGTCCTCGATTTCAAGCCGCGCGCTTGCCAGGGCCACACGCATGAGCGTGCCCAGCACAGCCATGGGGTTGTCCCCCCCCGGCTGGGGAGACTGCCATTCTTCCAGGCGGGCCCCAAGGGAAAGACGCGCCATGTTGTCCACGTCAACGGAAACCTCGCGCACGTCCAGAACCTTGGCAGCCTCGTCGCTGGCATAGTTGACCACCATGTCCAGGTCAACGGTCCCGTACCCCAGCTCTTTGAGTGTCGCTCCCATGGCGGGGTTAAAATTTTTCTCAACGTCCAGATGCATGCGCTGAAGTTCCACATGAACCCTGTCGGTTTTCTGCGGACCGAACAGATCGTATCCGTGGACAACGATTTCCCCTATGGGAACAGCGGCCCTGCCGCCCGAGGGAAAAATCTCGGCTTCTTTCACACGAAGAGCGCGGTCGAGCAAATCCACATGGACCTTTTTATAGGTGGCTCCGCCCAGCGCGGCCTTTTGGGCGATGGCCTGGTCCACCTTTTTTTTCGCCTCGCGGTCCACATACCATTGGACGCCCGCATAGCCGGCGGCGAGCAGGAGAACGAGAACAGCAAGAACAAGAACACCCTTTTTCATGGCGGAATGGCCCCTCCGGTTCCGGTGTGAATTTGACGCGGAGCTTAGGACAAAAAAGCATTCCCGTCAATTAGCCGCGGACGGAATTTATGCCTGGGCCGCCCGCGCACCTAAAAACGAGGCAACTTTTGCCTTGCGCCGGGCGCGGCAAGTTGTGTATCAGGACTTTGAGCCTGCACACCCGCACTACGACAAGGATGGAACGCCATGGCCACAATCGCGCCTTTTCACGGCTTGCGCTACACACAAAACGACTCGTGCCGCCTTGCGGATGTGGTCGCCCCGCCCTATGACGTGATATCCCCCGGGGAGCAGGACCGGCTCTACGGTCAAAATCCGCGCAATGTCATCCGGCTCATCCTCAACAAAGCCTGCGAAACCGACTGCGAAAAGGACAATCCGCACACCCGGGCCGCGGCGTTTTTCAAGGCGTGGAAGAAGGATGGATGCCTCAGGAAGGATCCGCTTCCCGCCCTGTATCTTTCAGCAACCGGTTTCACCGTGGAGGGCCGTTCGTACACGCGCATGGGGATTCTCGCGCGGGTGCGGCTCGAGCCGTTTGAAAAAGGCGTCATCCGTCCCCATGAAAAGACGTTTTCCAAGGTCTGCGGCGAGCGCCTTGGGCTTATGATGGCCTGCCACGCCAATTTTTCCCCGATCTTTTCGTTGTTCCAGGATCCGGACGGACGGATTTTCGAAGCCGTCTCCCAGGTATGCGGGGAGCGGGAGCCGGACGAGGATTTCACCGATGCCAAAGGAGAGCGCCACAGGCTGTGGGCTGTGACAGACCCGGAAACCACCGGGCTTTTTTGCGCCCTGCTGGCCCCCGCCACCCTTTACATCGCTGACGGCCACCACCGCTACACTACCTGCCTTAACTACCTTGCGGAAAAGCTCCGGAAAAACCCGGAGCTTCCGGAAAACCATCCCGCGCGCCACACCATGATGTACCTTGCGAGCATGGACGATCCCGGACTGGTGATTCTTCCCGCGCACCGGCTGCTGCTGCGGGGGGGAGAAAAGGCGGCCGGGGATTTTCTGGAAAAAGCGCCCCGGGTGTTTGATCTGGAAAGCTATCCGGCAAAAAATCCGGGCGCCATGCTGGAGGCGCTGGAAAAGGCCGGGGAGGGCGCGTTCGGAGTGGTGTTCAAGGGGCGGGACCAGGTTTTTCTTGCGCGGCTGCGGGAAGGGGTGATGGATGCCCGGTACAGCGGGGAGATGCCCGGGGAACTGCGGGATTTGGACGTGACAGCGCTCACGCGCCTGGTGTTCATGGACCTTTTGGGGCTGACGGCCCAGGATTTGGATGACGCCACGCTCATGGCCTATGACACAAGCGCCCTGGGCTCCGCGGCCAGGGTGCTGGAGGGCAAGGCCGAGGCCGGATTCATTTTAAACTCCACGCACATCCGGCATGTGCGCGCGGTGGCCGAGGCGGGGCTGACCATGCCGCGGAAATCCACCTATTTTTATCCCAAGGTCATCACGGGACTTGTGATGCATGACCTGGAGGAGGAGTAATATTTTTATTACACGCGCATTACTTCGAGATTGCCTCATTAAACTGAAATTATCCTGACAAACGCTGCTGGCGCGGGCGAGGCGGCAAGCCGGTTGAAACTCCCGGGCGCGCCGGTCCCGCGGTATCCGGAACCTCACCGGTCTCCGGCCTTGCGTAAACGGTTCAGGGTTGCTAATGTAGTGAGAGACCTGCGGACCGCGCGGCGCGTGAAACCCTTAAGGAGGCAGCCATGGGACTTTGGGACAAAATTAAGTCAGAGCTGGTTGATGTAATTGAATGGCTGGATCCCGGCACAAGCACCCTTGTTTACCGGTTTGAACGCCACGCCAATGAAATCAAATACGGCGCCAAACTGGTGGTCCGCGAAGGCCAGCAGGCGGTGTTCATCAACGAAGGGGAAATCGCCGACGTCTTCCGCCCCGGCACCTACACCCTCACCACCCAGAACCTGCCCCTCCTCACCACCCTCAAAGGCTGGAAATACGGCTTCCAAAGCCCCTTCAAGGCGGAAGTCTATTTTTTAAGCACCCGCCGCTTCAACAATCTCAAGTGGGGCACCCCCGGTCCCTGCATGATGCGCGACCAGGATTTCGGCGTGGTCCGGGTGACAGCCTTCGGCATCTACTCCATCCAAATCAAGGATCCGGTGAAGTTCATCCGCGAGATCACCGGCACGGACGGCTATTTCACCACCGACGACATCACCGCGAACCTCAAGGGGAAAATCGGCACGCGGATTAAAGAGGTGATGCCTGAGCTTCGGGTGCCGGTGATAGACCTGGAAGGCAAGGTGGGACAGCTTGGGGAAATGCTCGCGGACCGGCTCCGGGACGAGTTTTTGGCCTATGGGCTGGAATTGAACGAGATACAGGTGCAGGACCTGGGGCTTCCCCGTGAAGTGGAGGAGGCCATAGACAAGGGCGGAGCCATGCGGGCCATTGGCAACATGCAGGCTTACGCCCAGTACGAGGCCGCGGGCGCTATCAGGGACGCGGCGAAAAACCCCGGCGGAGTCGCGGGCGCCGGGATGGGCGTTGGTATCGGGTTTGGCATGGGCAACATGATGGCCCAGGCGTTTCAACCGGGACAGGGGCCACCCGCCCAGGCGCCGCCCATGGCCGCGCCTCCGCCTCTGCCGCCTGTGCCCGTGTACCACGTGGCTCTGGGGGGCCAACAGGCCGGGCCGTTTGACATGGCCTCGCTCCGGCAACTGGCGGCGGAAGGAAGGCTTCTCCGGGAGACCCTGGTGTGGAACCAGGGCTTGGCAGGCTGGACTCCCGCGGGACAGGTGGCGGAACTTGCCGCCCTGTTTGCCCAGACGCCGCCCCCCATGCCTCCGCCTTTGGGATGAGCCGGGCCGGGCCTGGTCTATTGGCAACGGCAGGCCGAAGAACGCTTAACAAACGCGCGCCCCTGGGGAAAACAGGCCGTTGACGCCCCCCGGGGCGCGGTTTCCAAAGAGGGCAGGCTCCCGCGCCGTCCCTTTCCTGCCAGGCCGCGTTCAAATCCTTAACACTTGCTGAAAGCTCCCGTTATAACGTTATACATAGCGAGGTAATTGCAAAACGTTTAAAAACGACAAATTTGATGTAGGCCGGGTGGTCCAGCGCGGAGCGCGTGTTCACCTAACACATTGGAATTATTTTAGAAATACTGTGTACACACGGGCCTCGCGGCCGGGAACCACCCAACCTACGCCTCATTTTGCAATTACCTCTGAGGTAATTGCAAAATACATTGAAACGACAAATTTGAGGTAGGTTGGGTGGTTCTGCCCGAAGGGCAGGTTCACCCAACACAAAGGAATCATTTAGAA
>JAGVGH010000273.1 GCA_020057225.1 Desulfobacterales bacterium
AGGTTGGGTGGTTCCGGGCCGCAAGGCCCGGGTTCACCCAACAATTATACCATTATTCCAAGATGTTGGGTGAACCTGCCCTTCGGGCAGAACCACCCAGCCTACATCAAATTTGTCGTTTCTAAGAGTTTTGCAATTACCTCTAGAGGATATGAAAGGGGTTGAAAACCTGCTTGAGTCTTTCCCTGTCCGTCTCAAGGCAAGCCAGGAAGGAGATATCCTGGGGGTGGTTTTGGACGCGGACACCAACCTCGCCGGGCGCTGGCAGTCTCTGCGAAACCATCTGCGCGCGGCCGGTTATACGAACGTGCCTGACGCGCCTGATCCGGCGGGAACCGTTTGCGAGCCGCCTCAAGACACCCTGTTACCCAGGGCCGGGATTTGGCTCATGCCGGACAACCGGACAACTGGCATGCTGGAGGATTTTCTGCGGCTCCTCGTGCCCCATGCTAAAGAATCCGCGCTTTTCCGGCATGCCGAGACGAGCATTGCCGCTATCCCGGGCACTCCGCCTTTCATCCCCGCCCACCGCTCCAAGGCCCTCATGCACACATGGCTCGCCTGGCAAGAGGAGCCGGGAAAGCCCTTTGGAACCGCGATAACCGCCAAGTACCTCGATCCCAATGCGCCCCAGGCGGATGTGTTTATCGGGTGGCTTGAAAGGTTGTTTGGGGGGTGTCCCCGTGAGAAGGCGGGGAGAAGCTCTCGCCACCTAAGAAGGGGGTGTGCATCCCTACCCTAACGCCCCCGCCTTCCTCTGCCGCCATGACATCCCGGCCCAACACTACTCCCCCTCCCCGGTAAGCCGCCGCAAATTCTCCGCCGCAAACCCCAGGGAAGTATCCAGCCTCAGCGCCTGCCGGTAATACTCCGCCGCGCGCTCCCTGTCCCCAAGGTCCCGGTAGTTGGAGGCAATGTTCGCATAGTCAATGGCCGACGCCGGGTTGAGTTCGATTACCCGCTCGAAGCACTCGATGGCCTGGATGTGCTCTTTTTGCTTGAAATGGCAAAATCCCAAAAGATTCCATGCGTCCGTCCGCTCCGGGTCCAGTTCCAGCGCGGCCTTCAAGGGCGCCGCCGCCTTGGCGTAGTCCTCCATCTCCTTTAAGGCCATGCCCTGGTACACGAGAACCGCGGGCGCGTCCTCCGGGTGCGGGCCTCTGGACTCGGCAAGCTGGAACGCCAAGAGGGCCTTGTCCGGCTCCTCCATCTGAAGACGCGCGATGCCCTGGTAAAAAGGCAGGTAGTAGCGCCCGGGAAGCTCCCGCTCCATGCGGGCAAGGCGCGCCAGGGCCACAGGGGGCGGCTCGTTCTCGGTCACAAGGCGCGAAAGGAACAGCCCCACGCCGGACGCGGCGGCGCGCTCCCTGAAACGGGCGCCCGGCGCCACCGTGTAAAATGTGGGAATCTGCAGGGCGGGATGGATGGTGTCCACGCTCACCGCGCGCATCCCGGCGTTCCTCATGGCCTGGACCGCCCGGTCAAATTCGGTCCGCATGTTGGAGTCCGAGATGTCCGGCAGGTCCTGGACATTGACATGGGAATCCGAGAAAAGAATATATGCCGCGTCGTCCAAAAGGCGGAACTTGGGCAGGCCGCTCGCAACGTAATTGGAGCCGGAGTTGAAATCCCCGGCAAGCTGGGCTGTCTCGGTAAGGGCGCGGCACAAGGCTTTTTCAGGGCTTGGCGCGGTGCCCGCGGTCCAGACGATTTCGCTTGTAACACCCAGGGTTTGGGGGTCGTAAGCAAGCACGCCCACTGTGGGCACGCCTGTCCCCAGGGTAAAATCGTTGATATGGACCAGGATTCCCGCGCGCCGGAACTTTTCTAAAAGCTCCACCGCCATGGGGTCTTTGGCCGATTCCGGGCGGATGGCCGGGACTGCCGCCTGCTTTTGACACACCAGGGCGGACACATGGCGCTCCAGAACCTCGCATACGCCCTGGAGAAGGCCCTCCTCGGGGCAGTTGCCCGCGGAGGCGCCGTTGAACTCGTTGATAAGGAAAAACCAGTCAAACGGAATGAGGATTTCGCGGTCCAGCGCAAAGTCCGTTGCCGGGCACCAGCGCATGGGTGTTTGGGCAAAAAGCGCAAGGGCCTTGTCCACGTCCGGCGTTGTGTCGTGGACAGACTTCGCGATTTCCTCCAGGTCCATGGCGTTATCGCCCAAAACCGCCCGGGGCGCGTGGATGAAATTTTCCGGGGTGTTTCTGTAAGCGTAAAAAGAGAACCTTTCCGCAAGCTCCATCACCGCGCTGGCCTCGGCCTGGTCCGGGGCGCCGCCCTTTCCCATCTGCTTGCGGTTTCCAATAAGCTCCCGGGCGTCCTCCCCGCATACGGAAAAAAACACGGGAATGTCCAGGCGCCCGTTGTCCACGCGCCTTGTTTCCTCCAGAATGTCCAGCCGCGCGGCCTGAAGGCGCTCCCTGAAACGCGAAAGAGTGTCCGCCGGGGGCAGGGTTTTATCCTGGTCCTGGGTTTTAACCTTGTAGGCGTCCTTTAAAATGATTTTGGCCATTTCAGCGGCTTTCCTTGTTGATGTCCCGGTTCATTTTTCCCGGCGCGTATCCTTCCAGGTCCAGGCTGACGTGGGAATACCCAAGCGCCCTAAGCCCTTCCACAATCCGCGCCCTGGTTTTCGGGGCCGCCATCCGCCGGAGGGCGGACGGAGGCGTCTCAATGCGCGCGACAGTCCCGTGATGGCGGACCCGGCAGGCCGGAAACCCCAGATCCTCTAAAAAATTTTCCGCGGCTTCAATCATCCGGAGAGTCTCCGGCGTAAGTGGCCCGCCCCAGGGCACCCGGGTCGCCAGACACGCGGCCGCGGGCTTTGCGTGAAACGGCAGGGCGAGGCGTTTTGCCCAGAGGCGGATGTGGCGCTTCCCAAGCCCGGCAAGGGCCAGGGGCGCGTGTACGCCCGACTCAATGGCCGCCTGGTTTCCGGGCCGGTAGTCCAGGCCGTCGTCCGCGTTGGCGCCGTGGACCAGGGTTGGAAAACCACGGGCCGCGGCGTGCTCCATGAGAAGCGCGAGCTGCGCTTTTTTGCAGTGGTAGCACCGGTGCGGCCCGTTGGCGCGCACCTCCGGCACTTCCAGAAGCGGCGCGGTTAGCACGCTGTGGGCGATGCCGCGATTTACGCAAAAGGCCCGGGCCGCCTCAAGCTCCCGCGCCGGAAAAAGCGGTGAGGCCGCGGTGAGCGCCAGAACCCGGCCTTGCGGCATGCCATGGGCCAGGGCGAGCAACAGGCCCGAATCCACGCCTCCGGAAAAGGCCACGGCAAGCCTGTCCTGTCCGGCGAGGGCGGCCAGCAACGCGCGCCGTTTCGATGCAAAGGACGGGACGGCCTGGGTGTTTCCCTTTTTTTCCGGCACGGGCGTTTCCCTTTGTCCGCAAAGAACGGGCGGATGCTTGCCAGGGTGCTGGCTGGCAGGGCCTGTTTTGGCCGACCGGAGGGTTCTACCACAAAACCCAAAAGGGCCAAAGGCTTAAACCGTCGGCATGGAGAATTCAAGACCCTGGCGCAGGCCGCGCCCCTCTCGCGCGCCCCTTGTCTTTTCAAGGGCGCGGGCATAGGGTGCGGGCAACCCTGTCATCAAGGAGAATCGCCATGGAAACCTACACCATGCGGCCCATCGGAATCCTTCGCACCCCCCACGCGGAACCCAAGGGCACCCCCATTCAGCCCTCCGGCGCCGGGGACACCCCGGGAGTCGCGGAGGTCTTCCCGGAATTCGCTCCCGGACTCAAAGACCTGGACGGATTTTCCCATGTCATCCTGCTCTATGTCTTCCACCTTGCCGGGCCCCCCAAGCTCCTTGTCACGCCCTTTTTGGATGAAGGGCAGCACGGAGTCTTTTCCACCCGCGCCCCTTCCCGGCCCAATCCCCTGGGCCTTTCGGTTGTGCGCCTGGAACGGGTGGAAGGAAACCGGGTCTTTCTGCGCGGGGCGGATATGGTGGACGGCACGCCTCTTTTGGACATCAAGCCCCACGTGGGCGCTTTCAACGCGGGCGGTCCGGAGCGCCTGGGCTGGCTGGAGAAAAGGCTTGGACAGGCCGGGGCCGCCCGGGACGACGGACGGTTCGCGGCAACGGAGAGCGGGGAGGAAAAACGCGGCGGGGGCAAAGAATAAGCGCGCGCCGAAGAAACCGGCGCAGGCGTCATACCAGGGCGCAATCAGACATATAAAAAACTAACGCCCTCATCCCGGCCCTCTCCCAGAGGGTGAGGGAGATTGGGCGGGCGCTTTCAGCAGGCGGTATGGATTTGAACGCAACTTGGTATCAGGACGCGCGCCCGGATTCCCTTTTGTCCAGCGCCTCATAGTACGCGGCGTATTCCTCACGGACAAGGGCGTGGGGACGGTAGATTTCAAGAAAGAACTTGAATGTGGCCATTTTGAGGAAGGAATACACCGGGGTCGCCGTGAGTCCGCCCAGAAGAACCCGCGACCAGGGATTTTCGACCGAGAGAATGAGCCAAGCGGGAATGGCCGCCACAAAAACGGTTTCCAAGAGGATGCGCAGGCAAAAAAAAGCGTAGGAAGGAAAAACCAGGGAGGGGGCGTAAAAGAGCCGCAGATACAACAGGGTTTTTTCCCGAAACGTGCCCTTGGAAAGCACCGCGAGCTTGGAGGAAAAGGAAAAGCCCGCCATGGCCAAAGGCCACGCGGCGGCAAGAAGGGCGGCGAGAAGCAGAAGGCCCGAAACGCCTCCGCTCCGGACATGGACAGCGCGTCCAATGAAAAACGCGGGCAGGGACCAGAGGGCCAGGGCGCCCGCGGCCATTCCCACGGCCATGCAGTCCCAGGCGACCTGTGTGAGGCGCACCGCGGCAAGGGAGCTGAAGATTCCAAGGCCCTTGCGCTCATCCCGGTGCATGCGCCGCATGTCGCTGGAGGGCCAGAGGGAAACAGTCTGCTTGAGGAAAAACAGCCCGCCGAGGATGATGAAGGTCCGGTAATCCAGAAGCCAGGACGCGAGCAGCGGGGGGAGGTCGTTAAAGACATAGTCCGCCGCGGGGGGCCCGGCCTCGCGAAGGCGGGAAAGGCCCAGGGCGGACTTGTCAACATGGATGTGGCGATGAAGGACCCGGTCCAGGGCGATGAGCAGGAACATGAGGAAAAAAAAGGACTTGTGGCGGAAAAGCCCGGCTGCGGAATCCACGGCCAGAATCCGGGCGAGGCGCGGCCAAGGGGAGGAGGGGGAGGAAGTCTCTGTATCCGGCTGGTTGCCGCCGCCCTGCTCCGCCGTCTCGCCCATACCCTCTCCCGCGGCCTGCCAAAACCGCCCTGGGGAATTCCGCCAACCGTTCCATGGCGGTTGTTCGAATTCTTTTCCGATTGCAGGGGATAGAATTGTCGGGTACACCCGCGCGCAACCGGTCGTTAAGGGTCGGGAAGGGCTCGCGCCCTCCCCGCCCTCCGAGCCGTGCGTGCGGTTCTCCCGCACACGGATCTCCAGACGGTGGTTTCAACATCGTGATTGGCTCTCCAGCGCATAAATTCCTAAACCGGTGAAGAACTATGCACAGCGAAGAAGCCGTGAGGCCATTTCTCTTCTTGACGCCGTTGCCCAGCGCCGCCAACATGCGGTCCGTTCAGTCGGTGCGGAACCTGACAAACTACCCGGCTGTGCCAGTCCACCGGTAAAACACCTTGAGGCTATTCATCGGGGTATTCCATGGAATGCGTTTCTCGTGCTGGAGCCGCCCCAGAACAATTCCAGGCGCTATGCCTGCTTTTTCGGCAAAATGCCGTATGGCGGCAGGAGACATGACCCCGGCCTCAACAAATCCTTCGTAGGCGGCAGGGGGTATCAGTTTATCACGGGCAAAAGCGTTCGCTTCCGCTTCTTTTTCCCCGTCACACCCATCGTCCTCGATAAACACATCCTTGCGGCCATGCAGAAGGATGTGGCCCGCCTCGTGGAAGAACGTGAACCACAGATGATCGTTGCTTTTGTAGCGTAAGCTCACTTGGATGACCGCCTTCTCCCCCAGCCACCGCGTGGCGCCCGACACACCGCTTTTCGGCAGGTCAGGAACAAACACAACCGCCACACCGGCCAGCGCGCACAGCGCCTTCAGTCTGGGAACAAATGCCGTAGGCTCCTCCCGCGTGAGACCGCGGATTTCCATCAGGACGTTGCGAAAGCCTTTCGGGTCAAATGGTCCGCACTCTGTTTGCCGCGCCTGGAGTTCTCCCTGTCTTAGCCAGGCGGACACAGATTCCTCGCGGGGTTCGAACCTCCGGGTCTGACGGTAGGCCGCTTGGTATCCCTGCCAAACCACACGCCATTGGTCTGGAGACGCAACTCCGAAAAACCGCAACACCGCCTCAAGCTGGGCGGCCGTGTCTTTTTCCCTGGGTATCCACCCCAGCCTGGCCATCGCCGCCACAGGAACCCGGTCCAGCCACTCCAAACAGGACTCCATGCGTTGCTGATCGGCGAGACGGGTTTTCTCCTCCTGGTAGCCGCGTTCCAGGTTGTTCCAGAAATGCGCGGGGCGTCCAAGCGCCCGCTCAAATTTCAGCGCCGTTTCGGCGCTGATGGGGGATTTTCCTTTAATGATTTCGTTGATGGTCTTCTTGGCCAGGCCGGTTCGGCCGGCAAGTTCCGCCTGCGTCATGCCAAGGCCCTTGAGATAGTCCTCAAGGACCTCTCCCGGTGTGACGAGGTAATCTGGAAGGTAGCGGTTGGCAGTCTGATTACTTATGTGTGTCATGGGTGTCCTCCACTCCCAAAATGATAATGGCGGTCACCTTGGACCAGTCCAGTCCGCCCCCGGCGCTGATGGGCGGCGGGTCGTGGCCGGGAGTGAAAATCAGGCGGTAGGGCTGATCCAAATCTACGGAAAGCTGTCCTTTGCGCCGCCCTTGTGTCAGCTCGTGGCACCGTTCCGGACCGGTTTTGGGCGGCCAGAAGTCCATCAGGGTTTTGGCATCCCTCAATGCCTTCATGCGGACCCTGATCTTTTTGGCCCTGCTGGAACCATGGATTTTCTCGAGTTGGGCCCCCTCGTTGAAGGTTTTTTCAATCTTTTTGTTCTTAAAGGATATGTCCAAGAGCATCCCTTTGTCAAGTTTGATTAACCTAATTCGTTAATTATTTTCAAGAAAAGGGGCTATGCACTTGACTCCCGGCCCCCCAAGATATTGTGGTTGATCAAGCTGCTGGGTTTCTTGACCTGTAGATCACCGATGAATCCCCACCAA
>JAGVGH010000218.1 GCA_020057225.1 Desulfobacterales bacterium
AGGTTCACCCAACACATAGAAATCATTCTAGAAATGTTGGGTGAACCCGGGCCTTGCGGCCCGGAACCACCCAACCTACGCCAATTTTGCAATTACCTCCCTTGGAAACACCTATGCCATGAAGCGCCCTGAGCGCCCTTTGAGAAGTTTCCCCGCGGCGGACGCCGTCCGGCATGACGATGAGGATGTCAACATCGCTGTGAGGTCCGGGAGTTCCCCGCGCGGAGGAACCAAAAAGGACGATTTTTCGCGGGCTGACAGACGGGACAAGGCGCCGGACAATCCCGCCCGAAAGCTCCGGGGAAAGAGATTCCGGGATGTCTGCTGTTTCCTGAGGCGCCATGGTGGTCACTCTCCTTTTTGCATCTCCCTTGCCTGGTCGAGCCAGTTGACATCGCAGGCAACGCCCTCGTGGGCCTCGCACACCCTGGGGACACGGACCGTGAAGCAGGAACCCTGGCCCATGACGCTTTCCGCTGAAAGCGAGCCGCCCAGCTTTTCGACAATGCCGCGGGAAACGGAAAGGCCGAGTCCGGTGCCCGCGCCGGGAGGCTTGGTGGTGTAAAAAGGCTCGAAAATTTTTTCGAGGCTGTCTTTGGGGATGCCCGTTCCCTTGTCCCGGACCTGGATGTCGCAGTGGCCGCCCTGGCAGGCGATGTGAATCCGCACCTTGCGTCCGGGGCTGCTGGCGTGCAGCGCGTTGGCCACCAGGTTGAGGAGTACCTGCCTGAGCTGGTCCGGATCGCTCCAGATGATGTTGCCTTCCGTGGCGGTTTCAATTTCAATGACGGCGCGCCGGCTTTCGGCTTCCGGGCGAAGAAGCCGGACCGTGTCCTCGGCGAGGGCGCGGACATCGGTTTCGCGCACCACCGTGTCGGTGTGGCGCGCAAAGCCCAGAAGCTGATGGGTGACTTTTTTCGCCCGGGCAACGCTTACGTCCAGTTTGTCGAGAGCCGAGGCGATTTGCGGGGTGGTTTTTTGGCTCCGGATGTCATCGCGGGCAAGCAGCATGCGCATCCAGCCCGCGGCCTCCGCGATGATGGCCAGGGGGTTGTTGATTTCATGGGCTATTCCCGCGGCCAGGGTGCCCAGCGAGGCAAGGCGCTCGGTGGCCGCCATCCGCTGTTCCATCCACCGGCGGAACCCGGCCTCCTGTTCCCTTGCGCGTTCGTGGCGTCCTTTGTCGCAGGCTTGGCGGACGCGCGCAAAAAGCTGCTCGAACTCGACGGGTTTGGAAAGGTAGTCAAAGGCTCCGGATTTGATGCCGAGGACACCGTCTTGAACGTCGGCGTGTCCTGTCAGCATAAGAACCTCCGCCTTGGGATGCGATTCGCGGATGCGGCGGAGGGTCTCCATTCCACCCATGCCTGGCATGTGGACATCAAGAAGCACCACATCGGCGGGGAAAGACGCCAAGGCGGCAAGGGCCTCTTCGCCTGTGGACGCCTCGCGGATTATGAGGCCCCTGCGGTCAAGGCGTCTGGTAAGGGGAAAACGGAAATCCGCGTCATCGTCCACCAAAAGGACATGGACAGGTCCGTCGCCAGGGGCGGGAGTCATACTTTGTCCGCCGTGTCCCTTCCGGCGGAGGCGGCCTCCCGGATTTTCGCGATAAGTTCTTCGAGGCCGCAGGGTTTGGTGAGGTAGTCATAGGCCCCCATGGCAATCCCCTCCCGGGCGGCTTTTTCCGATCCGTGCCCCGTGAGGATGATGACCGGCATTTCAGGGACCATTTTTTTAAAAACTTTGAGCACCTCGATGCCGTCCATGTCCTCCATTTTAAGGTCCACCACGGCGACATCGAAGTCAGAGCGACGAAGCACGCCGATGGCCTCGCTTCCGCTGGGCACCGCGGTAACTTTCATGCCGCGCTTTCCCATGCGTTTTTCAAGGACCGCGAGATACCCCAGCTCATCGTCCACGAGCAGAAGCCTGAGCGGTCCTTTTCCTTTTCGGCTTGTTTCGGTTCCTTCCATAGTACGCCGCACCGGACGCTTTTTAGCGCCGGCCCTTTGTTCGGGTCTTAGACGAGGCTTGTCTCGGGCCGCCCTTTTTGCTCCGAGACAGGCACGTGGATGTGGAAACAGGTTCCCTGGCCCACGGCGCTGTTGACAGTTATCTTGCCTCCCATCTTGCGGATGATGCCGTAGCAGATGGAAAGGCCCAGGCCCGTGCCTTTGCCCACAGGCTTGGTGGTGAAAAACGGGTCGAAGATGCGCTGCAAGTTGGCTTCGGGAATTCCCATTCCCGTGTCGGCAACGTCAAACACCACCATTCCGTCCGCAAACCGGGTGCTGATGGTGATTTTTCCACCCTGCTTCTTGTCCATGGCGTCCATGGCGTTATTGAGGAGGTTTAAAAGCACCTGCTGCATTTCCGAGGCGCTTGCCCTGATGCGGGGCAGGCCGTCAGCCAGGGCCGCCTCCACCTTGACCTGGGCGAATTTGGCCCTCTGCTCGGAAAGTCCCACCACCTCCTCGGCCAGGGCGTTGGGATCCACTTCGGTTTCGGTGGGGTCTGTCTTGCGCGCGAACGACAAGAGCTTGTGGGTTATTTCCTTGCACCGTCCTCCCTGGGTCCTGATTTGTGCCAGGGCGCGGCGGATTTCACGGATGTTGTCCGTGTCCCCAAACTCTTTTTCCTCTAAGAGATCGCCAATCCATCCGGACTCTTCAACCATGATGGCCACGGGATTGTTGATTTCGTGGGCGATGCCCGCGGCCAGTTCTCCCAGGGAGGCGAGTTTGCCCGCCTCGATGACCCGCTCGTTCATCATTTCCTTCTCGGTGTCCACCTGGGCGATTCTTGAAATGACGCGCCGGGAAAGTAAAAAGGCCATGGCGATGATGGCCAGGGCGCCCAGGAGGAAAACGGCGGCCAAAACCATCCGCGTCTGATAGAGCCGGGCAAGCGCCTCCCGCTCTTCCTGCTGGAACACAAGCACCCAGTCCCCGCCTTTTAAGGGAGTCATAACGGAAATGACGGAGGAACCTTTGTCTGGCCGGTGGGTGAAGAAATGGACGGGAAGGCGCTCCTGGGATTTATAGGCGGGCACGGCCACGGATTCCGCGGCCTTGGCGCGTTCCTTGGCGAGGTCAATGTTCTTTTTAATGAGATCGAGAATGGCCGGGACTTCGGAGGAAAGGTCAACACGGGGTTTTGTCTGGAATTCCCCCCTGCTGTTGATGATGAAGGCAAGCCCTGTTTCGCCAACGCTTATGTTTTCGACCAGTTCGTTAAAAGCGACAAAGTCAATGGTGGCGCGCAGGATGTAGTTTTGGCCCGCAAAGGGGACGCGGACCGCCACGATGAAGTGGGGGAGTCCCCTAAGCCCGAGAAACACGTCGCTCAGGTAAAATTCCCGGCCTTTGGCCTGCTTGAACCAGTCCGCTGTCGAGTAGTCGGCCCGGGCGAGTTTGAAGGAGCCTGCGTAGGCGACTTGTTCTCCCTTTTGGTTGACGAGGCCGAGATCTACGAAAACACCGGCGTGCTGCTCCTGAAGGGTGGCGAGAATGCCGGCCAGGGCGGAGTCGTCGCTCAGTTGGGCAAAGGAAAGGCTGTGGGCGATAACGCGGATGTCGGCGCCTTTTTCGTTTAAAAAACTGTTGACGGTCTGCCGGTGTTTTTCCACGAGCTGGACAAGCTGAACCTCCACCTTGTCGCGGTAGGCGGTGTGGAAGGAGTACCCTGCGATGGTCATGATAAGCACAAGGGGGGTTATAGAGACGAGAACCACATAGAGAAGAATGCTTATCTTGATGGGCTGGTAATGCCTGGCATGCTCCATGCGCGGCTCCCGGTGCTGGAGTGGCGGGGGCGCGGGGTGTCCCGAAGGTGTTTTCCGATTGTTGGCGCGCCCGCAAGCCCGGTACGGCTTGCATCCAAACCCTACACAACTGCAGGGGGCTTTTCAAGGAAAACCATTGCGGAACCGTGCGGCCCGCCTATAATTCCCCGCCCTTACCCGAGGGTTTTCCGGAACCGGATCACCGCGACGCTCAAAAACACCATGGCCAGAGTGGCCTGCGCCAACAGCGGCCTCCACAAGACATCAAGCCCCACGCCCTTCACCACCACCCCGTGCATGATTTCAAGAAACCACCGCATGGGGTTGAACAAGGTGATGAACCGCACGGATTCGGGCATGTTGCGGATGGGGAAGATAAATCCGCTCAAGAGAACCAAGGGGACGATGAAGAAAAACGCGGTGAGAAGCGCCTGCTGCTGGGTCCGGGCTGTTACGCTCACCAGGAGCGCAAGTCCCAGGTTGCCCGCCATGAACACTCCTGCCCCGAGATACAGAAGCAGAATGCTGCCATGCACGCGGATGCCGAAGACAAGGGCCGCGATGGCGAACATGACGGTCATGGTGAAATAGCCCGTGAGCAAAAAGGGCAGGGTCTTGCCGATGATGAACTCGATACGCCGGATGGGGGTCACCATGACCTGTTCGATGGTGCCTATCTCCTTTTCCCGCACAATGGCAAGGCTTGTTAAAACCAGCCCCACCACCAGAAGCATCGCCGCGATGAGACCCGGCACATAGTAGTATTTGCTTTCGAGGTTCGGGTTGTACCAGGCCCGGGTCTCCATTTTCAGAGGTACAGGCGTTATGCCCATGGCGGCGGTCCGCTCTTTCACCAGCCGCCCGTTGTATCTGGACATGATTTGGGAGGCGTAGTTGAACCCGATGGCGGTGTCGTTGCTCAAAACGCCGTCCGCCAAAAGCTGGATGTCCGCCGCGCGCCCGGAACGCATGTCCCCGGAAAAGCCTGCGGGGAGCCGGAGAACCATCCGCGCCTCGCCTTTGTCCAACAGCTCCCGGACACGGCTGTCGTCCCGAAGCGTCCAGGCCGCGCCGAAATACCCGCCGGAAACAAATTCCGCTATCAGTTCGCGGCTTTCGGGCGTGTTGTCCGGGTCCACCACCGCGGTCCGGATGTTTTTCACGTCGGTGGTGAGGGCAAAGGCGAACACCGTGAGCTGGACAAGGGGCATGGCAAGCACCACGCCCCGCATCCGGGGGTCGCGGAATACAGCCTCGGCGTCTCCCTGGGCCGGGAGCCTTTCCATTCCCTCCGCGTGGTCAACCCCCCGGCGCGCAAGCCCCGCCGCCTAGATTTCCCCGGATTCCCCGGTCCCTCCCTGAACGCTCATTTCCGTCCGATCGCCGCCACCTGCCCGAAGGGGGGTCTGAAGCCCGAAGCGTCCTCCTCCGGCGGCGCCCCGGCTTCCGCTCCGTATCCGGCGCCAGTCGCCTTTTGATAGAGGCATCTGCCCCGGACCGCTCCCCGGGCAAAGGTGTCCCTGGTCCGCTCCGGAACAAACACGTCCTGGTCCACGCACACAAGGCTCACCTCAAATTCGCCAAGCATCTCCTCGAAAGCGCCCAAGGCGGATTCCATCTTCTCCGGCCGGGCGGTCATGGAGCCGGAAACATCCACCGCCGCGGCGGCAAAGGGTTTCGGGGCATAGACCCGGCCCGGCAGGACCATCTCCCGGGCAAGATAGCGCCGGTTGGGCCGGGTCAGGGGAAGGGGCGGTTTACGGGACGCGGGGGCCTTGCGCCTTCGGGCGCGCGGAACGGCGCCTTAAAGCGCGGCGCCGTCCGCGGTCCTTGCCAGGGGAATTCCGTGTGTCATCCCATGGTTTTTTGCACTTCGCCGGCAATCATGGCCCGGAGCTTCTGGCTTGGCCCAAGGCCCTCCTTTTGGCAGAGATCGAGGAATTTTTTCCAGTTGTCCCTGGGCACGCCCCTGAGGACAAAGTTCATGACGGTTTCGGGTTGGGGAACCTCGCGGCCCTCGGCGTCATACACGTTGCCGTCGTAGGATGTGAGAAGCTCGCGTCTGGGGCTCCAGTGCCCCCATTCGGCTTTGCCGTTTTTTTCGATGGCGGCCCTGCCGCTGGGCCATACAACCATTTGGCCTTTTTTGTTGCCTTGTTGAAAGGGCCAGCTTTCGCAGCCAGCTTCCAGTTCACCGGCCAGGTCTTCGGGAGCTTTTTTTTTGATTTGGTCGAGGTTTTCCTTGGTGATACGGGTTTTCATCATGCGCCTCCATGGGTTATTCGGGCACGGGAGCGTCCGTTGGGTCCGGGCGGGTCAGGCGGCGCGGGGAAAGAATACACAGGGGCGGAGGGAAAGTAAAGGGGTTGAAGACAGAGGACTGAGGCGGGCGGGTTCTGTTTCAAGGGGTTTGCGTATTGATTCTTGACATGGTGCGGCAAAGAGTTTATAGGCGAATCATGGACTGACATGTCAGTCTAGAGAACCAGCCCCGGCCCAGGAGCAAACCCATGTCCGCCTCTCTCCTCCATATCCGGCACCAACTCCCGGTCATCGCCGCCCTCGTCAAAACCGCCGCAGGCTCAGGAGCAAAATCCGCCAAAGGCGCCCAAACCGCCATCGAGGCCGTCCTCCCTCCCAGGCCCCCGGAACTCGTCAACGACTACATCCGCCACGCGGGCGGCGACCCTTCCTGGTACAAAAACACCCTCCCCCCCCACCTCTTCCCCCAGTGGGGCTTCCCCCTCCTCGCCCAAACCCTCGCCGGACAACCCTATGACATGCGCCGCATCCTCAACGGCGGCGCTGAAATCCGGGTAATCGAACCCGTGCCCATGGGAAAACCCCTTGTGGTCAAGGCGCGCCTCGCAGACGTGGACGAGTCCGAGTCCCGCGTCATCTTCCGCCAGGAACTCGTCACCGGCACCCAGGACAATCCCGAGCGCCTCGTGTGCGCCGTCAACGCCATTCTCCCCAAAAAGGGAGGGGCAAAAGATAAGAACGCGGCCCAAAAAAAGGTTCTCGTTCCCGGCGACGCCCGCGAAGTCGCCACCCTGAAACTTCCCGCGGGCTGCGGTCTGGATTTCGCCCTGCTCACCGGCGACTTCAACCCCATCCACTGGATTCCCGCCTACGCCCGCGCGTCCGGGTTCAAGACCACCATCAACCACGGCTTTTCCACCATGGCCCGAACCATCGAGGCCCTCAACCGCAACCTCTGGACCCAGCGCCCTTACGCCATGCGCTCCTTCACGTGCCGCTTCGCCCGTCCCCTGGTTTTGCCCGCTGTTGTCCGGGTCTATACCGACCCGGCCGGCGCGGTCTATACGGCCCCGGCGCCTGGGACGCCGCCCTATCTGACAGGCGGATACACGCTGTGAGCGCGGCCAGCCCTTAGAGAACCCTAACAGTCCAAGGAGAAACCCCCATGTCGGATGTGTTGCTTAAAATCGGAAAAAACAATGTTGCCCGCCAGATGGTGAAAAACCTGGGCCTGCCTGTCTCCCTGCCCCAGGCCCTCAAACGGGCGGAAGGTTCCTGGGAGGAGCGCCCCCTGGCGGACCTGCGTGTGGACGCGGGCCACGGTCCCGGTTCCGCTCTCGCCCCTGTGCTCGCCCGGTGCCTGTGCGCGGCGGGGGCCTACACCCACGTGGCGGGAACTCCGGAACAGTTCGCCTTCTACACGGAGCACGGCCACGCCTGGGGACGCATCGCCAAGGAGGCCAAGGAGGACCAGGCGCCCGAAGGCTGCGCCCCCAACGCCCTGGTGTTTGACGCGACCGGAATGCAAAGCCCGGCGGACCTGGTCTCCATGTACCGGTTCTTCCACGCCCGTGTCCGCTCCCTTGCCGCGTGCGGACGGATTCTCGTTATCGGAACCACGCCGTCGGAGATAGCGGACGTGCCCGCCAGCGCCGCGGCCCAGGCCCTGGAAGGCTTTGTGCGCAGCGTTGGAAAAGAAATCGGGAAAAAAGGCGCCACCGCCAACTTGGTCTGGGTGTCCCCGGGCGCCGAGGACAGGCTTCCCCCGGTGGTCCGGTTCTTCCTCTCCCGCCGCCCGGTCTTTGTCTCGGGCCAAAACCTGACCCTCACCACGCGGGTTCCCGCGCCGGAAAACCCAAGCGATGTCCGGCCCCTGGACGGCAAACTCGCCCTGGTCACCGGAGCGGCCCGGGGCATTGGCAAAGAAACCGCCAAGACGCTGGCCCTGGAAGGGGCAAAGGTCATCTGCATGGACCGGCCCGGGGAAGAGGAACCGACAGCCCTTCTGGCAAAGGAGATTCAAGGCACGGCGCTTTCCTGCGATGTGACCGCGCCGGACGCCGGGGAAGTGATTGCCAGGCATGTCAAAGAGCACGGCGGAAGCCTTGCGGTCATCATCCACAACGCGGGCGTTACCCGGGACAAGATGCTCGTCAACATGGACGAGGCAAGGTGGAGCTCCGCCCTTCAAATCAACCTCCTGAGCGTGCTCTCCCTGACGGACCAGCTTTTGCCCCTTATGCCCAAGGACGGACGCATCGTCTGTCTCTCCTCCATCGCCGGGATCGCGGGCAATGTGGGGCAGACCAACTACGCGGCATCCAAGGCCGGAATCATCGGCTTTGTCCGCGCCCTGGCGCCCAAGGCCGCGGAAAAGGGAATCTGCGTGAACGCGGTGGCTCCGGGATTCATCGAAACCCAGATGACAGCGGCCATTCCCTTTACCACCCGGGAGGCCGGACGCAGGCTTTCAAGCCTTGCCCAGGGCGGCCTGCCCCAGGACGTGGCCCAGGTGGTGTGCTTCCTTGCGACGCCCCAGGCCAGCGGCGTAACGGGCGCGACATTGAGGATTTGCGGTCAGAGCCTCATCGGGGCTTAGGGAAAACGTTCACGGCGCGCGCGCCACAACATATCTAAGGAGCGGGAAACATGGCGGCGAAAACCAAGAAGACAGAAAGCAACGGCCGCAGGGCGGTCATCGTGGGCGGGGTGCGCACCCCCTTTATCCGGGCCTTTGGCGCCCTCATGAAAATGGACTCCATCGCCCTGGGCACGGCCGCGGTAAAGGGCCTTTTGGAGCGCTTTCCGGTGCCCTGGAACGAGATTGACTCCCTGGTCTGGGGCGGCACCATGCTGCCCGGCGGCATCGCTGTCAACGCGGGCCGGGAAATCGTCTTTGACGTGGGGCTTCCCATGTCCGTCGAGTCCTACACCGTCACCCGGGCCTGCACCACGAGCATCCTTTCCACCACCCTGGCGGTCTCGGCCATCGAGCGCGGGGACGCGGACGTGGTGATCGCGGGCGGAAGCGATTCCACCAGCAACGTGGATGTGCGGCTTCCGGCGACCCTGGTCCACAAGGCCGCGCCCACGGTGATGAGCGCCAAATCCACGCCCTCGGACTATCTCAGGCTTCTGGGCAAGCTCAACGTGAAAAAAGACCTGGTGCCCAAGCGGCCGAGCATCCGGGAACGGACCACGGGCGAGCTCATGGGGGAATCCGCGGAAAAAATGGCGGAGAGAAACGAAATATCCCGGGAGGCCCAGGACGCCTTTGCCTACCAGTCCCACACCCGGGCCGCGGCGGCCATCGCCTCCGGGCGGTTCGCCAAAGAGATGATTCCGGTGACCACTCCGGACGGCGTGACAATCCACACGGACAACATTGTGCGGGGAGACACCACCATCGAGAAACTGGCCAAGCTCAAACCCGCGTTCGCCCAAAACGGAACTCTTACGGCGGGAAACTCGAGCTCGTTCACCGACGGCGGCGCGGCGCTGTTGCTCATGGAGGAGCAAAAGGCCAGGGCTTTGGGATTTGAGCCGTTGGCCGCTTTCCGGGCGTGGAGCTACGACGCGGTGGACCCGTGGGACCAGCTTTTGGTGGGTCCGGCCATTTCCATGCCCAGGGCGGCCATGAAGGCGGGAATGACAGGGGACGACATCGAGCTTTGGGACATTCACGAGGCGTTCGCGGCCCAGGTGCTCTCTGTGGTGAAGATGCTGGGCAATGACACGTTCTGCAGGGAGCGGCTGGGGCTTGAGAAGGCGTTCAAGAAGCTTGCTCCGGAGGAGATCAACGCGCATGGCGGTTCCGTGGCCCTGGGGCATCCCTTTGCGGCAACGGGCGCGCGCCTCATCACCACAATGGCCAACGAGCTGAAAGACACGGGCAAGGCCACGGCCCTTATCGGCGTGTGCGCGGGCGGCGCGCTGTCGTCGGGTCTGGTGATGGAGCGGGTGTAGTGTAAGGCGGGCAGGAAGGCGCCAGGCGCGGACAGGCAACAGCGGGTGGGGCGCCCGTTGTTGCCTGTCTCTTTTTCGGCGGCCCGTTTCCCTTGACGTGTTGTAAAAAAGACGGACGCCGGGATTTGGGGTTCGTGCCGCCTGGTTTCCTATTAAAGAATAAAGCCCTGTATTTCCAATAGGTTTAAAACCAAACCCCTTGGTGTGCCCTTGGAATGGACATTGCTCCTTTTCTGATTCAAGGCGCCCAGTGCGGTGTGTTTCCGGTTTGTCCGCATGGGAACCGGATGGAAACCAAGGGCGGCGGGCGCCGCGCGGCCAGGGCCTGGACGCGGGGAACAGACACGGGGGGGCCGCGCGGGACCGGCCCGCAACGGAAACGGGAAAAGGAGGTTCGCCATGCTGGTGCAAGACTGGATGAACACCCATGTCATCACGCTGGACGTAAACGACTCCATGAAGGACGCGGCGCGGGTTTTCGAGGAAAACAACCTGGACATGGCTCCTGTGGTGGACGGCGGGAATCTTATCGGGGTGTTGACCGACGGGGACATCAAGCGCGCCTCGGCCTCGGACGCGACCGTCCTGGGCGCCCATGAGCTCCATTACCTGCTTGCGCGGATTAAGGTGAAGGACATCATGAGCAGGCATCCCGTAACCTTGGACACACTCAACACCGTGGAGGAGGCGGCGGCGCTGTTTCTGGAAAAGGACATTTCCGGGGCGCCGGTTTTGGACGGGAAGAAGCGGATTGTGGGGACCATCACCCAGAGGGAGATTTTCCGGGTGCTCATCAGCCTCACGGGCATCGGGAAACGGGGCATCCAGTTCGCCTTTGTTTTGGAGGACCGGCCCGGCTCCATCAAGGAGGTGGGAGACCTCATCCGGGAGTACGGCGGCCGCATGGTGAGCATTCTGTCCTCCTATGAGCAGGCGCCGCCGGGCCGGCGCAACGTTTATATCCGGATGCATTCCATTGACAGGGAGAGGCTTGCGGAGCTTATGGCGCGGCTGGACGAGAAGGTCGAGCTGGTTTATATGCTGGACCACCGGGAAGGCAAAAGGGAGTTCCGGCTGGGGAAGATCAAGCGGGGCGCGTGAAAAGAGGGTTTGTGGCCCCGCCGCCGCGAACGGGGCGCCGTGAGGCGTCTTTCCGCGGAGGGCGGGGTTTTTGTTTGGTGGCTGAGGGGGTTTGGGCTTGTATGCCGCGCGTCCCTGGGCAGGGGTTCTTGCCAAAGGGGCAAAAGTTCATTATGTTGGGGAAGTCAGGGGCGGCGCGGGCGAAAACGGCAGGGGAGCAAAGACCATGGGAGAGGGGAAAACCAGGGCGGGGATTACGGTCAAGGTGGAGAATCTCGGGCCGCTCAAAAAAGCGGAGTTCGAGGTGGGCGACCTCACGCTCATTTGCGGGAAGAACAACACGGGGAAGACGTATGTGACGTATGCGTTGTATGGTTTTTTGAGCTTTTGGCACGATTTCTTTTTTATTGAGCATAATGATAGCTGCCTTATACAATTAACAAAGCAAGACATTGAGAATCTGCAAAAATTTGGAAAAACCGAAATTGAAACGGAAGCACTTATTTATACTATCAATAATGCTATATCGCTTGCATGTGAAAAATATATTGAAGAGAGGGAAATGATATTTGGTTCAAATAATATATCATCTTTAAATGCAAAATTCAAAATTGATATAGATGGCCTAATTCAACAATTATTAAAATCAAATGTTGATTTCCCAACCAATTCTGTATTTAGCTTAACAATGAAAAAAAATGATTCAAAAGTTATACAAATAGAAGCACCAAAGAGAGGCTATGACATGGAATGGATTGATTCTTTAAATTCGTTTTTAAGCATTGAGCTATTTGGTTATATTTTTCCAAAAGCTTTCATCGCAAGCGCTGAAAGGACAGGTGCTGTAATCTTCAAAGAAGATATAAATATTGCAAATAAACGAAAAATGGAGCAGTCACATAAAATTATTGTCGAAAAGCAACATGTTGAAGGAAATCACATATTATACAGTAACTATCCGCTTCCAATCGAAGAGAATATCGAATTTATAACAAAAATGACCCCTGCCGAAAAACGCTATAGAAGTTATATATATGATAATCATAATGGCATATTAACATTTTTTAGTGACATCATAGGAGGAAAATATGTAATTTCCAGAGATGGTTTGCGATTTATTCCGAACTCAGACAAAAAACTGAAGCTCAACATGGGAGGCAGCGGCAGCTCTGTGCGCTCTCTTGTGGCCATAGATTTCTATCTTAGATATGCCGCCAGACAAGGCGACCTCCTCATGATAGACGAGCCGGAGCTGAATCTGCATCCGGAGAACCAGAGGAAGATGGCGCGGCTGTTCGCCATGCTGGTCAACGCGGGGATCAAGGTTTTTGTCACGACCCACAGCGACTATATCGTCAAGGAACTGAGCAACCTGATCACCCTTCACCAGGACAAGCCGCGCATCGCGGGCATCCGGGAAAAGTGGGGGTATTCGGAAAACGAGACCCTGGAGGCTGACAGGGTGCGGCTCTACATCGCGGGCGAGGCCAAGGTGAAGGCCGAAGGGGACAAGCGGGCGAAGAAAATCAACACGCTCACCCGGGCGCGCATTGACCAGGAAACGGGGATCGAGGCGCCAACATTTGACGAGGTCATTGATGATATGAATGGGCTTCAGGATGACATCATGTTTGGAGGGGATGATTGAAATGTGTGATATCGAGATACTTGCTGAGTTATTGGAAGAATCTCTGTTTGTTGAAAAATCGAACAAGAGCGGCAAGCAGTATTATGTTCTGAAAGAAAAAGGAGAAGATGCTAAACTTAAGCATGTTGAACTGCTTGATATCCATGAGAATTCAATACTGTTGAACATAGACGAGGTTGATCCACCAAACTCTCTTTTCAAATGGGACCGTGGTCAAAGAAGAAGATGTGACTATATTTTAATTTTTCACCATAAAATTACTAAGTATATAATTTATATTGAACTTAAAAGTACAGATTTTAGTAAACAAAAAATTGAACAACAATTTAAAGGCGCTCAGTGTCTAATAGACTATTGCTCAAGTGTATTGAAGCGATTCCACGAATGTGAAAATTTGTTTGACCAATATGAAGAAAGGTTCGTTCTATTCTATCATTATTCTGGTAAAAAAAGACCAACAAAATATGATCCTCCTAAGAATTGTGCTCCTGATCGCCCATATAAGTATCCGATTCAAACAACGAACCCAAGGTATCCATCGGTCAAACAACTCATCTCAAGGTAACAACACCTGCCCAACCAGGAGGTTTCACGCATGGCAGCAAAGACAGCGCGGAAGGCAGCCGTCACCGGCGAACCGGACTACAAAGTCAAGGACATGGACCTTGCGGACTTCGGCCGCAAGGAAATCGAAATCGCCGAGCACGAGATGCCGGGACTCATGGCCACCCGGGAAAAATACGGGCCGTCCCAGCCCCTCAAAGGCGCCCGGATCTCGGGCAGCCTGCACATGACCATCCAGACAGCAGTCCTCATCGAGACCCTCCGCGCCCTGGGCGCCGAGGTCCGCTGGGCCTCGTGCAACATCTTCTCCACCCAGGACCACGCCGCCTCGGCCATCGCCGCCACAGGCATCCCTGTGTTCGCCTGGAAAGGCGAGACCCTGGAGGAATACTGGTGGTGTACCCGGAAGATGCTCGCGTGGCCGGGCGGAAAAGGCCCCACCCTGGTGGTGGACGACGGCGGGGACGCCACGCTCCTCATCCACCGGGGCTACTTTGCCGAAAAAGACCCCGGCATCCTGGAAGAGCACACGGACAACAAAGAGCTTAAAATCATCAACGCGCTTTTGAAGGAAACCCAGAAAGAGGACCCGGGGTACTGGCACCGGGTGGTGGCGGAGTGGCGGGGCGTCTCCGAGGAGACCACCACCGGCGTCCACCGCCTGTATCAGATGGCCAAAGAAGGCAAACTCCTGGTTCCGGCCATCAACGTCAACGACTCCGTCACCAAAAGCAAGTTCGACAACATCTACGGCTGCCGCGAATCCCTGGTGGACGGCATCAAGCGCGCCACCGATGTGATGGTGGCGGGCAAAACCGCGGTGGTCTGCGGCTACGGGGACGTGGGCAAAGGCTCCGCGGACGCCCTCCGTTCCCATCACGCGCGGATTATCGTGTGCGAGATTGACCCCATCTGCGCGCTCCAGGCCCTCATGGCCGGGCACCAGGTGATGACCATCGAGGACGCGCTGCCCCACGGCGACATCTACGTCACGGCAACGGGCAACTGCGATGTCATCACGGCGGAGCATATCGCGGGGATGAAGGACCAGGCCATTGTCTGCAACATCGGCCACTTTGACAACGAGATCCAGGTGGACCGTTTGGCGGCCTGGCCGGGGATACAGCGGGTGAACATCAAGCCCCAGGTGGACAAGTGGATTTTCCCGGACGGCCACGCGATCTACATGCTTGCCGAGGGCAGGCTCGTCAACCTGGGATGCGCCACAGGGCACCCGAGTTTCGTCATGTCCAACTCGTTCACCAACCAGACCCTGGCGCAAATTGACCTTTGGACCAACCGGCATGAGGTGGGGGTCTATACGCTTCCCAAGCGCCTGGACGAGGAAGTTGCCCGGCTGCATCTGGAAAAACTGGGAGCGAAGCTGACAAAGCTCACGGAAAAGCAGGCCAGGTACATCGGGGTCGAGGCGGACGGGCCGTTCAAGCCGGACCATTACCGGTATTAGACGTTCCGGCGGGGAAGGCGGGGCCGAAACCCGCCCGGAACACCGCGCGCCGGCCGCGACGCCGGGGCGCGGTGTTCCGCCCATGGAACCATGACACAGGGGCGCGCCCCTCAACACCCCCCGAGTCCGGCATGACACCAAAACGCGGCCCAATCCGTAACACCTGCTGAAAGCTCCCGCTCAATCTCCCTCTCCCTGCGGGAGGGGGCCGGGGCGAGGGCATACCTTGTCTGATTGCACCTTGGTATGACACCATGAAGACGGTATCCGGCGACTGGTACCGCGTTCGGATTACCGGCGCCATCATCATCATTCTCGCCGCCTTTGGCCTTCTCACAGCAAGGCTGTACCAGCTCCAGGTGCTTTCGGGCACCCAATACCGGCGCCTCTCCGACAACAACAGCATCCGCCTGGAAACGCTGGATCCCTCCCGGGGACTCATCATGGACCGGGACGGCACGGTGGTTGCCGACGACAGACCCTCTTTCGACATCCAAATCATGCCCCGGGACGCGCGCCCTCTGGACCAGGTGACGGAGATGCTGTGCGGCATTTTGGGCTGGGACGCGGAGAAAAGGTCCGCCCTTGCGCGCAAGGTCAAGGAAAGCCCGCCGTTCAAGCCCGTGCCTGTGGCGCTGGACGTGGACCGGGACACCCTGGCGGTAATCGAGGCCCGCCGCTTTGAGATGCCCGGGGTGGTTGTCCAGGTCAAGGCCGTGCGGCATTATCCCTTTGGAACCATGGCCTGCCATCTCATCGGATACTTGAGCGAGATCAACAAAGACGAGATGGAGAGCGGCGCGTACCCCAACCGGAAACCCGGCGCCTTCATCGGGAAATACGGGGTTGAGAAAAGCTACGAGGACCACCTTGCGGGAAGGTACGGCGGGCGCCAGGTGGAGGTGGACGCCCGGGGGCGGCTCGTCTCCATTATCAGCACCGTGCCGCCCGCGCCCGGCAACAATGTTATTCTCACACTGGACACAAAGCTCCAAAAAAAGGCCGAGGAGCTTTTAACAGGGCAGACAGGAGCCGTCGTGGCGGTGGAGCCGGACACAGGCAGGGTGCTGGCAATGGCTTCAAGCCCGGCGTTCGACCCCAATCTCTTTGCCGCGCGGATGCGTCATGAGGACTGGGGCGCTCTTATCAAGAACCCGGAGCGCCCTTTGCGGAACAAGGCCATCACCGCGCGGTATCCGCCGGGTTCCACCTACAAGCCCCTGGTGGCGCTCGCCGGTCTGGAGGAGGGTGTGATCTCCGCGGGAACCGTCCACTACTGCCCGGGGCATTACTGGTTTGCGGGGCGGGATTACCGGTGCTGGAAAAAGGGAGGACACGGCGGCATGGAGGTCATCCAGGCCGTTGCCCAGTCCTGCGACGTGTATTTCTATAAAACGGGGGAGGCGCTGGGGGTTGACCGGCTCGCGTTTTACGCCCGCGCGGCGGGACTTGGCCAGGTGTCGGGCATCGAGCTTGGGGAGGAGAACCCCGGGCTTGTGCCCACCAGCGAATGGAAAAGGCAAACCCGGGGCGTGCCGTGGATGAAAGGGGAGACGCTTTCCATCTCCATTGGCCAGGGGTTCATGCTGGCGACCCCCTTGCAGATGGCCCTGATGACAGCGGCCATCGGGAACGGCGGCACGCTGTACAAGCCCCAGGTTGTTTTGCGGGTGGAATCCCCCGAGGGAGAACCGGTCTTGGCCCTGGACCCCAGACCGGCGGGAAGGCTGCCTGTTTCACGCAAGAACCTGGAACTGGTGAGGCGCGGAATGTGGGAGGTGGTGAACGGGGCCAGGGGGACAGCGCGGGTTGCCAAGCTGCCGGACATCGGGATATGCGGGAAAACAGGCACGGCCCAGGTGGTGGGCCGGGGAGGGCGGGACAAGTTTTTGAACCAGACGAACAAGGAGCGGAAGTTCAAAGATCACGCATGGTTCATCTCCTACGCGCCCGCCGGACACCCCAAAATCGCCTGCGCGGTTCTTGTGGAGCACGGGGAGCACGGCTCCAGCAGCGCCTCGCCCATTGCCAGGGACATGACAAACCTGTACTTGAACGGGGTGACGCTTAACGCGGGAGCCGGGGCGGAAGGGACTACCCGGACCGCGGGGGCCGGGGCGGCGGGGCTGACACCCGGAGAAGAGGGCCGGGAGGAGGGCGTGGAAGAGGAGGAGGGAAATGTCGAAGAGTGACGCCCCGGCGCCGGAGGGCCGTCCGCGGACAGGACGGGCGCCGGACACCGGGCTTCAGGTTTTCCCGCCGGAAAGCGGCACGGGCCTGTTCCCCAGGGGCAAGGGGCCCAGGGGGATGTTTGACCGCAGGCTGCTTTTGCATTTTGACTGGGGGCTGTTGCTGACGGGTCTTGCCTTGGCCGCGGCGGGGGCTCTTACCCTGCGGAGCGCGGTGGCCGCGGGCGGCGCCGGGCTTGAGGAGGGGCTTTTTATTAAACAGATTGTCTGGATGGGCGGAGGCCTTATTGCCGCCCTTGTCATCTGCATGTTCCATTACAACGCCCTGGACCGGCACGGGGCGCTGATATGGGCGGGAGTGGTGTTTCTTCTCCTGTGGGTTTTGATTTTTGGCAGGGTTGTTTCCGGGTCCAAGCGCTGGCTGTTTTTCGGGCCTTTCTCCATCCAGCCTTCGGAGTTCGCCAAGCTGGCGGTGATTCTTGTTTTGGCCAGGCACTACGCGACGGTGGCCGACGAGAAGGGCCTGCGGCTGGTGGACCTTATAAAACCGGCCCTGTGGGCGGGGATTCCCTGCGCGCTTATCCTCAAGCAGCCGGATTTGGGAACGGCGATTCTGGTGTGCCTTGTGGCGGGCAGCATGACCCTTTTTATGAAAATCCGAAGGGGAACGTTTTTGTTTTTGCTGGGGGCGGGGGCGGCCGGGATTCCGGCGGTGTGGTTTCATCTTAAAGATTACCAGCGGGAGCGGATATACACGTTTCTGGATCCTGAAAAGGATCCTTTGGGCGCGGGCTACCACATCATACAGTCCAAGATTGCCATAGGGTCGGGAATGCTTTATGGAAAGGGGTACATGAACGGGTCGCAAAAGGCGCTTTCGTTTTTGCCGGAGCAGCACACGGATTTTATATTCAGCGTGTTCGCGGAGGAGTGGGGGCTTTTGGGGTGCGCCGTGCTTTTGTTGTTGTTGTTGCTCTTGCTTTTGGGCGGGCTGAAGGTGGCGTACAGGAGCAAGGATCCGTTTGGGGCGGTTTTGTCCGTGGGCGTGGTTTCGATGATTTTTTGGCAGGCGTTCATCAACACGGGCATGGTGATGGGTCTTATGCCGGTGGTGGGTGTTCCCTTGCCTTTGGTGAGCTATGGCGGCTCTTCCGTGCTTGCCACGCTGATAGGTCTTGGCATTTTGCTCAACGTCAGCATGCGGCGTTACCTGTTTGAATGAACATTAACCCCTTGGGAGCGGTCCCGTCGCTACGGGCGGATGGAGGGCGTGTGTTGGGTAAAAAGAAGGAAGGGATTGCGACGTTCCTTGGGCCGGATGTGAGCTTCGAGGGGGAGATGCGTTTTGAGGGGACGGTCCGTGTGGACGGGAGGTTCAAGGGAATTCTGGACAGCAAGGGCGGGATGTTTGTTGTGGGGGAGCGCGCCCTTGTGGAGGGGGAGGTTACCGCGGGGCGGGTCATTGTCGCGGGAAAAGTGCATGGGCTGATACGCGCCTCGGAGTCGGTGCAGATACAAAAGACAGGGCAGGTTGTGGGTGATATTGTGGCGCCCTCGGTGACCATTGACTCAGGGGCGGTGTTCCACGGAAGCTGTTCCATGGACGGGAAGCCGGGGCTTCCGCAAAAGGCGCTTCCCGGTCCGCCTGGGGGCGGCGGAATCGAGCTGGTGCGGCAAAAGACTTCCCCGGAGGGGGATTAGGGCGCGTCATGGCGCGTCAAAAAAGGTTTTGACAATTTTAACCGGGGGGTGGTATGAAACCGCGACCCATGAGGAAAGACGCCGGGAGAGAACCGGCGTAAGGCTTCCAATCAACAAGATTTTCGGGGGGAGCGCCGCGGTTTCCGCGGCGTGTCCGCCCATGGGCCGGGCAGACGCGGCGGGCTGCCTGGTGGGAAGGAGCGGGGAATGAGTATTTCTGTGATACCCGACTGGTCCACCCTGGTTCAGATTGTGAATTTTCTCCTTATCATCTTTGCCTTGCATGTTTTTTTGTACAAACCCATTCGGGGGATACTCAAAGAGCGCAAGGAAAAGTTCGGGGGCCTTGGCATGGACGCCCAGAAAGCGCGGGCGGAGGCGGCGGCCAAGGAGAAGGCGCTGGAGGCGGGGATAGCCCAGGCGCGGGCCGAGGGAGCAAAGGCGCGTGAGGCCCTGATTCAGGCGGCCGAGGAGGAGCAAAAGCGGGCGTTGGCGGAAATCAACGCCAAGGCCCAAAAGGATTTGGAGGAGCTTCGCGGTCAGATCGCCCGGGAGGTGGAGGGCGCCCGGAAGGCCCTTTCCGCAGATGTGGGGGCGTATGCGTCGTTGATTACAGAGAAAATTTTGGGGAGGGCGGTTCAATGAGTCAATTGAGAGGAAGGCGCTGGACAGCCCGCGCCGCAATGGCGGCCTGCGTACTGGTGTTGGTGCTGGGGGGCGCGGCCTGGGCGGCTGAGGAAGCGTCCCAGGCGCCCGCGGAAGGCCATGGGGAAGCAGCCCACGGCGAACCCGCCCAGGGAGAGGCCGCCCACGGGGAGGATTCCCATGGCGGCGGGCATGGCGGGGGATGGGCCAATACGGACACGTTCCGCGTCATCAATTTCATTGTGCTGGCCGGCGGCCTGTTCCTTATTTTAAGGAAGCCCGCTGCCGCGGCGCTTGCCGGGCGCATTGAGGATATCCGCCGGCAGCTCGAGGATCTGGAGGCCAAAAAGCTGGCGGCTGAAAAGGAGCTTGTGGCGTACACGGAGCGTCTTGCCACCCTTAAGGATGAGGCGGACAAAATAGTCCGGGAGCAGAAGGCGCTGGGTGAGCGGGCCAGGGAGAAAATCCTCGCCGAGGCGGAGCGTTCCGCCGAAAAGCTCAAAGAGCAGGCCAAGCGCCATCTCGAGCACGAGATCAAGGCGGCCCGGGAATCCCTGCGCGCGGATATTCTCGCGGAGGCTATCGCCATGGGCGAGGACCTCATCCGGAAGAACATCACGGACGAGGACCAGAACCGCTTGGCGAATGAATTTCTGGAGAAGGCGGTGGCACAGTGAAAAAGAATTTCAAGCTGGCAAGGCGGTATGCGAAGGCCCTTCTGCTGATTGGGCGGGAGGAAGGGATGGCCGAGTCCTACCGGGACGAGCTTTCCGGGTTTGCGGATATGCTTGAGAGGGAAAAGGAGCTTTTTTCCGCCATCGTCAATCCGGTATATGACTCCGCCGCGCGCAGGAGGGTGCTGAGTGGCGTTGCGGAGGCCATGAAGCTGTCAAAGGTTATGCGGTCCTTTTTGCTGCTGTTGTTTGACAAGGGCAGGATACGGGACACGGCGGCCATAAGCGAGGTGTATCAGAGGCTGGTGGACGAGGCCAAGGGAGTGGCCCGGGCCGAGGTGACAGCGGCGACCGAGCTTACGGTCGAAACGGTGGAGAAGATCCGTTCCGGGCTGTCGCGGCTGACCGGCAAGGAGGTCCTCGTGGACGTGCGCAGGGATCCCTCACTCATTGGGGGAGTTGTGACCAGGATAGGCGACCTGGTCCTGGACGGAAGCATTCGCACACAGCTGCTCAATCTCAAGGAATCTTTAAAAAGGAGTGAGGCGGTCTGATGGAAATAAAAGCGGAAGAAATAAGCCGGATTCTCAAGGAGCAGATCAAGGACTACGACAAGAAGGTGGACCTTTCGGAAACGGGCACCGTATTGTCGGTGGGTGACGGCATCGCGCGCGTCTATGGTCTGCAAAACGTCATGGCCCTTGAGCTGGTGGAGTTCCCCGGGGGAATTCTCGGACTTGTCCTGAACCTGGAAGAGGACAACGTGGGTGTCGCCATCATGGGCGAGGACATTCACATCCAGGAGGGCGACCTGGTGAAGCGCACCAAGCGCATCGCCGAGGTTCCCGTGGGCGAGGCGGTTCTTGGCCGCGTTGTGGACGCCACAGGCCGCCCCATTGACGGCAAGGGTCCCATTGACGCCAAGGAGTTCCGCCGGGTCGAGCGCGTGGCGCCGGGCGTCATCCAGAGGAAGTCGGTCCATGAGCCCATGTACACCGGTCTCAAGGCCATTGACGCCATGACGCCGGTGGGCCGCGGCCAGCGCGAACTCATCATTGGCGACCGCCAGATCGGCAAGACCGCGGTGGCCATTGACGCGATTTTGAACCAGAAGAACACCGGCATCTACTGCATTTACGTGGCGTGCGGACAAAAGCAATCCACAGTGGCCCAGGTGGTGGCGGTGCTCGAGAAGCACGGCGCCATGGAGTACACCACGGTGGTTTCTGCCTGCGCCTCGGACCCGGCCACGCTCCAGTTCATCGCCCCTTACGCGGGCTGCGCCATGGGCGAGTATTTCCGCGACAAAGGCCAGCACGCGCTCATCATTTACGACGACCTTTCCAAGCAGGCCGCCGCGTACCGCCAGGTTTCGCTGCTTCTCCGCCGTCCTCCGGGACGCGAGGCTTTCCCGGGCGACATCTTCTACAACCACTCCCGGCTTCTCGAGCGCTCGGCCAAGCTGAGCGACGATCTTGGCGCGGGTTCCCTTACGGCCCTGCCCATCATCGAGACCCAGGCGGGCGACGTTTCGGCCTACATTCCCACGAACGTCATCTCGATCACCGACGGGCAGATTTACCTTGAGCCGGGCTTGTTCTTCGCGGGCGTGCGTCCCGCCATCAACGTGGGCCTTTCGGTGTCCCGCGTGGGAGGCGCCGCGCAGGAGAAGGCCATGAAGCAGGTGGCGGGTTCTCTGCGTATGGACCTGGCCCAGTTCCGCGAGCTGGAGGCTTTTGCCGCGTTCGGATCGGATTTGGACGCCGCGACCCAGGCCCAGCTTACCCGCGGCCAGAGGCTGGTTGAGATTTTGAAGCAGCCCCAGTACCAGCCGCTGCCTCTGGAGAAGCAGATCGCGATTTTGTACGCCGGCGCCAAGGGGCATCTGGACAAGCTGCCTGTGAATGTGCTGGCCAAGTACGAGGCGGGCCTTTACACCTTCCTTGAGACCCGCTATCCCCAGATTCTGGACGGCATCCGTGAAAAGCGCGTCATCACCGAGGATATTGAAGGGTTGCTCAAGAAGGCGCTCCCCGAGTACAACGAGGAGTTCAAGGACACCATCCGGTAGCCAACCCGGCGGGCGCGAACGTGTCCGCCCTGAGCGTAAGGTGAGGACAGATGCCAAGTTTAAAGGATGTTAAAAGAAAAATCGGAGGCATCAAGAAGACGCGGCAAATCACCAAGGCGATGAACATGGTGGCCGCGTCAAGGCTTCGGGGTTGCCAGCTCCGGAGCGAGGCCTTTCGTCCCTACGCCAAAAAGTTTGGCGAGGTGTTAGGGAGCCTGGCGGAGAGGGCCGGAGAGGGTTCAAGTCCGCTTTTGGCGCCAAGGGAAGAGGTCCAAAAGGCGCGGGTGGTGATTTGCACATCGGACCGGGGACTGTGCGGCGGTTTCAACGCCAATCTCACAGGAGCCGTGGAAGATCTGCTGGAAGGGGAGCTGGCCGGCAAAGAGGTGTCCTTCGTCTGCTTTGGCAAGAAGGGCCGGGACTGGGCGCGCAAGGAGAAGAAGGAAATCGCGGCCCGGCATCTGGGAGTTGTCGGCGGGCGCTTTCCTTTTGCGGTGGCGTCCAAGGCCGGGCAGGAGCTGATATCCGCGTTCCTGTCGGGCTCGGTGGACGAGGTCTATGTGGTGTACGCCGAGTTCCGGAGCATGTCGCGCCAAGTGCCGGTGGTGCAGAAGGTCTTGCCGATACCGCCCATTCCCAAGGAAGGGACGGAGGAAAAAGCCGGGTTTATGGCGGAGCATCTATGCGAGCCGTCCGCAAGCGCGCTGTTGGGGTCGTTGTTGCCTAAAAACGTGTTTGTGCAGATATACAAGGCGCTCCTTGAAACATCCGCCAGCGAGCACGCGGCGCGGATGACAGCCATGGACAACGCCACCAAGGCTTGCAACGACATGCTGGACGAGCTCACGCTGGCCTACAACAAGGCGCGGCAGGCGGCAATCACCAAGGAGCTTATGGACATCGTCGGGGGCGCCGAAGCCCTTAAGGGATAGAAAACCGATTGCGCCACGGCGGCGCACAAGGAGGACGGAATGTCTCAAACGGGTGGAAGCATTGGAAAAATAACTCAGGTCACGGGGCCCGTCGTGGACGTGGAGTTCCCCCTCGGGAACCTGCCCACCATTTATACGGCGCTTTTAATCACCAACCCGGCGATTAACGATGAGGCGGACAACCTGGTCATCGAGGTCGCGCAGCACCTGGGCGACAACGTGGTGCGCTGCATCGCCATGGACGTTACCGATGGCCTGGTGCGCGGGATGGAAGTCAGGAACACGGGGAAAAACATCATGATGCCTGTGGGCCCCGCGGTTCTCGGGCGCGTGCTGAACGTGGTGGGCCGCCCGGTGGACGGCCTTGGCCCTGTGAGCCAGGAAAAGCTCATGCCGATTCACCGCCCGGCGCCCGCCTTCACCGAGCAGGACACCACGGTCCACGTGCTTGAAACAGGCGTCAAGGTTATTGACCTTCTCGTGCCCTTTCCGCGCGGCGGCAAGATGGGCATGTTTGGCGGCGCGGGAGTCGGCAAGACCGTCATCATGATGGAGATGGTGCATAACATCGCCATGCAGCACGGCGGCATCTCGGTGTTCGCGGGCGTTGGCGAGCGGACCCGCGAGGGCAACGACCTGTACCATGAAATGAAAGAGGGCGGGGTTCTTCCCAAGTGTTCCCTGGTCTATGGCCAGATGACAGAGCCGCCCGGGGCGCGCGCCCGCGTCGCCCTTTCCGCCCTGGCCTCGGCGGAGTATTTCCGCGATGTGGAAGGCCAGGACGTGCTCATCTTTATTGACAACATCTTCCGGTTCACCCAGGCGGGCTCCGAGGTTTCGGCCCTTCTGGGACGCATGCCCAGCGCGGTGGGATACCAGCCGACCCTGGCTGTTGACCTTGGCGAGCTTCAGGAGCGCATCACCTCCACCACCAAGGGTTCCATCACCGCTGTCCAGTGCGTGTACGTGCCCGCGGACGACTTGACCGACCCGGCGCCCGCCACCACCTTTGCCCACCTGGACGGCACCGTGGTTCTTTCCCGGCAGATCGTCGAGCTTGGCATTTATCCGGCGGTGGATCCGCTCGACTCGTCCTCGCGCATCCTCGACCCGCAGGTTTTGGGGGAGGAGCACTACATGGTGGCCCGCACGGTGCAGAGGATTCTCCAGAAGTACAAAGAGCTCCAGGACATCATCGCCATCCTTGGCATCGAGGAGCTTTCGGAAGAGGACAAAATCACCGTGTCCAGGGCGCGGAAGATTCAGCGCTTTTTGTCCCAGCCCTTCCACGTGGCCGAAAACTTCACGGGCAAGCCGGGCAAGTATGTCAAGCTCGAGGACACGATCCGCGGATTCAAGGAAATCGTGGACGGCAAGCATGACGATGTGCCGGAACGGGCCTTCTACATGGTGGGCGGAATCGAGGAAGCGATCGAGAAGGCCAAGGAAATCCGGGGCGAGGCCTAACAACGAAGGGGCGTCTTTTGGCGTCCCACAGGTAACGACTCCGAGAGGTGCATATGGCGGATAAGACGGACTTAATTCACCTGGAAGTGGTGACGCCGGAAAAAACCGTGGTGAGCGAGGACGTGCAAACGGTGGTCGGGCCTGGCTCCGAGGGTGAATTCGGAGTTTTGACAGGCCATACCCCCTTTCTCACGACGTTGAAAATCGGCTCTTTACGGTACAAAGACAAAGGCGGGGCGGACCGGTGCGTGTTCATCAACGGCGGCTTCGCCGAGGTGTTGCCCCGCAAGGTAACGGTCCTCGCGGAAAGCGCGGAGCGCAGGCGGGACATTGATCTTACGCGCGCGAAAGCCGCGTTGGAGCGCGCGAAGAAGCGGCTGGAGACCAAGGGGGATGACCTGGATTATGAGCGTGTGCATGATTCGCTGCTGCGCGCCCAGACCCGGTTAAGCCTTGCCGAGTCGCGCGCCAGATCGGCGATGCAGTAAAGGGTGGAGGGAGCGGCGCGAATCCGCTTCAGGCTTGAAAAACAGACAGGGGTGGACCGCGGGCCGGCGGGCCGCCCCTGTTTTTTGGGGGGGAGGCCGGCGGAAAAACGCGCGGCAAAAACGGCTTGACTTTTTGTCCTTGCGGTTTGTATAGTTAAAACGACCAGCAAAAGGGGCAAACACATTGGACGAAGAGAGCATATTGCAGGAATTCAGCCGTCTCGAGGAGCGGATCGAGACTCTGGTGGCCGCTGTTACGGTTCTCAAGGGCGAGAACGCGGAGCTTAAAGACCGCGTTTCCGCGCTGTTGGCGGACTTGGATGGCAAGACCGCCAGGGAGCGGCGGTTCCTCGAGGAACGGGAACTGGTGCGTTCGCGCATTGACAGCCTGTTGGCCAAGCTGTCCGAGCCGGCCGGCGCGCCGGGCGACGAATAACAGTCAGCCACATCGAGTGGCTTGTGGAATGTGCCTGTGGGGAGACGTGTCACCATACGGGTTCTGGATGAGTCGTTTACCTTTGAAGTGCAAGGTGACGCCAAACGGGCCCAGGAAGTCGCGGAGTATGTTGAACGTCAGGTGCGGGACGCCGACAGGGCCCTTCGGGGCGCGGCCGGAGTGAGCGGGACGGCGGTACTGAGTTTGGCCGCCCTGCGCATGGCCAGTGATTACCTGGGCGTCAAGGCGGCCCACAGGGCATTCAAGGAAAAGGTTATTGGCCATCAACAGCGTTTGAGCGGCAGCTTGGACAAAATGGACCTCGAAGACGGCCCCTGACGGCGGGACGAGAGCCGGAGGGGACCGGGGCGCCTCTGAAGACAGGGATGTGCCCCTGCCGTGCACGTGATGGACACACGTTCCTTGGCCCAACACCTTGAACAACGGGAGCCTTTACCGGTTCCGGCGCGCTGCGCCCTTTTAGGGCGCGCCCGAAGGAGCAGCAGGGCGCCCACCTGTTAAACCAGGTTCAAGGACTTTGTCGACACGGCACAGCGCGGGGGCATTCTCCCGGCTCACCACCGGGAGCCCCACAACGCGCCTGCGGCCCGTTGAACGTTGAAGAGCGCCGCTAACAGCCACAGCCCAGACCGTCCTGAATCCTCACAGCCGCCAGGCAAACCCTGCAAGAAACACCCCGACTCTTCCCCTATCGGTCCTGCCTCTTTTTCCCCCTGACCTTCCACGGAATTCCGTGGCACCCGCGCGCGCCTACGGCGGACGCGCGTTTCCGCGGACGGTGGGCGCCCGC
>JAGVGH010000140.1 GCA_020057225.1 Desulfobacterales bacterium
GCGGCACCGCGGCCGCTATGAGGAGGAATGCCCATTTTATAACTAAAAAACACAATAAAAGATGATTTTTTATTCTAACTCCTAACTCCTAACTCCTAACTCCTAACTCCTTTTTTCCGGCTCCTTCGGTTTAGGTAAGCGGTTTTTGCGCGCGGGCGTTGGAAAAAATGCTTGACAAGGGGCGCGGGTTTGCCTAATTAAAATGACCGAATGGTCGGTCAAAACAGCCCGCCCCGGCCCCCGGGGCCTCAAAACCTCCCCCCCGGGCAACCCATGCGCACCATATCCGTCCCCGGCTCCCTCGGCCCTTCCCGCGTCCTCGTGGGCGCCTCCCTCAAGGATCTCCCGTCTCTTCTCCCGGACACACTCACCGTCCTTGTCACAGACCAAAACGTCCTCAACCTCTACGGCCGCCTCTTTCCCCCCTGCCCTGTCCTTGTCACCGGCCAGGGCGAATCCTCCAAAACCCCCGGGTCCGCCCGCGCCCTTTACAAGGGCCTCCTCGACCTGGGCGCGGACCGCTCCTCCTTTCTCGTCGGAGTCGGCGGCGGCATCGTCACCGACCTCGCCGGATTCACCGCCGCCACCTACATGCGCGGCATCCCCTTTGCCTTTGTCCCCACAACGCTCCTCGCCCAGGTGGACGCCAGCGTCGGCGGCAAAAACGGCGTCAACCTCGACGGCTACAAAAACATCGTCGGCACCTTCTGCCAGCCTGCTTTCGTCCTGTGCGACACAAGCCTCCTCAAAACCCTCCCCCCCAAAGAAACCGCCTGCGGTCTCGCGGAAATCGTCAAGCACGCGGCCATCGCCGACAACGGCATGTTCGCCTATCTTGAACAGCACGCGGAGCGCGCCCTTGCCCTGGACCCGGAGGTCATAACGCATCTGGTTTTGCGCTCCGTGGAAATCAAGGCCGGAGTGGTGGGCCGGGACGCCCGGGAAAGCGGAGAGCGGAAGCTGCTCAATTTCGGCCACACCTACGGCCACGCCCTGGAGAAAGTGGCGGGAGTCTCCCACGGCGAGGCCGTTGCCGCGGGCATGGCGGCGGCGGCCCGGCTCTCGGTCCGGCGCGGCCTCTTGCATCCGGAGGACGCGGAAAGACTCGCGCGTCTCCTTGTCCGGCTCGGGCTGCCTGTGGAGGTTCCCGCGGACAGGAACCAGGTTCTCGAAGCCATGGCCAAGGACAAAAAACGCCATAAAGACACGCTCGATTACGTTCTTTTATCCGGCATCGGCAAGGCTGTGACCGCGCCGGTTGCCCTGGACGAGCTGGGAAACGCGGTCCGCCCTGAATAGGGGCGCCGGAGTTTCCATCCCCCGCCCCCCGGGGGTTTCCATGAACAGAACACAACACGGGAAGGTGGAACATGCGGACGGGAATTATTCCGGCCTGGGCGGTTTTTCTCCTCCTTGCGCCCTTGGCCGCAGGGGGCACCCTGGCAGGCGAAGGGCTTTTCGTCAAACCCGCCACCGAGCGGGTGGAGCTTTCCGGATACACCCGGAGCGGCACCACCGTGGTCCTTGTCCCCGAGGTCACGGGCCGCGTGCTCAAGGTGAATTACCAGGAGGGCGACACCATCGGGGAAGCGCCGGTGGTCGAGATTGACACCACCTTTGTGGATTTTTCCATCGAGGCGACCCAAAAATCCCTTAAAAAGCTGGACGCGGCCATTTCAAGGGTCACGGCCTCCATGGCCTACCTGGAAAAAGAGTACGCCCGCATGGAAAAGCTCCATAAAAACGAACAGGCCACCGAGGTGAACCGGGACGCGGCGGAGCACAGCTTCCGACAGGCGGTGCTGGAGCGGGAGGCCCTTATGGCCGACCGGGAGGCTTTGGCCGTGACGCTGAAAGAACTGGCGGAGCGCAAAAAACGCCACAAGATACAGGCGCCCCAAGGCTACGTGCTGGTGGGCCGGCATGTGGAACCGGGCGAGCTGGCGGCTCCCGGGAACCCTGTGGCCCGGGTCGGGGACTACCAGGAGCTGGTGGTTCCCCTGTCTGTTTCCAGCGCGGAATACAAGGCCCTCAAGGCGTTCCCGAAGGTTTTCGAGGCGCGCCTGGAGGGCGCTCCGGTCAAGGCGCGGGTACACTGGGTCAATCCCGAGTTCAACGAGCAGACGCGCAAGCTGGCTGTGGAACTGGCGCTTACGGACTACGCCGGGGAGCGCAGGGGCGGACTGAAATTCTCCCTTGCCCTCAATATCACCGGGGAAGGCCTGGCAGTGCCCGCGGCCGCCGTGTTGAACCAGTACGAGAACCCCAAGGTGCGGACCAAGGCCGGGGAGACCGTGCCTGTCATCGTGACCGGCGGAACCGACGGGTGGATTTCCGTGGCGCCCAATCCCAAAATCGGGGCGGGCACGGAGCTTTTGCCCGCGGACGCTCCTGAAACGCCCGCCTCCGGGCAGGCGGGAAAGGCCGCGCCATGAAAGCTCTTGTGCGCTTCATCCTCAGCCAGTCGGTCTTCCTCAACGTGCTGTTCATTCTCCTGTTCATCGCGGGCGGCCTGTGCCTAGTCCTCATACCTGTTGAAAACTGGCCCGTGGTGGACATAGGCAAGGTCTTCATCCACACCAACTACTATGGAGCCTCCTCCGAGGATGTGGAGCAGCTTGTCACCCAGGAAATCGAGGACGCCCTGGACGACCTCGAAGACGTGGATTACATCCAGTCCCATTCCTACCGGAATTTCTCCTCGGTGGAGGTTAAATTCCTGGATGACACCGATTACCGCGACCTCTACGACGAGCTTAGGTTCCGGGCGCTCAACGCCAAAAACAAGCTTCCTCCGGGCGCCGAGGAACCCACCTTTGTGTTCATAGACACCGACGCCTGGCAGCCCCTCATCGTGGTCAACCTTTCCGGCGACATGCCCCAGCAAAGCCTCAAACTTTTGGCCGAGGAGCTAAAAATAGAGCTTCTGGGCATCAAGTACATCCGGAACGTCAACATCCGTGGGGAGCATGACCGGGAGTTTCATGTTTCCCTGGATCCCGCGAAACTCCGCAAACACGGGATAACCTTTGCCCAGGTCTCCCAGGCCATCCAGGAGGCCAACACCAAAGTGCCCACCGGGCGCTTCCGCACGGAATCCGGCGCGTATCTGCTCGACACCGGCAACCGCCTCTCCTCCCAGGAGGAGGTTCTCTCTGTGGTGGCGCGGCGGGACGGCGACGGCAACTTCCTCCGTGTGCGGGATCTCGTGTCCAGCGCGCTCCTCTCCCACAGGGACCCCCACACCATCCCCAGTGTCAACGGCGTGGACACGCTTAGGCTCTGGGTCATTAAAGAAAAGGCGGGCAGCGCCATCAGCCTGTCGAACCAGGTGCAGGCGGCGGCCCGCGCGTTCGAGGAGCGGCACAAGGCCGAGGGGGTCCGGGTGGTCTTTACCCAGGACTCGAAAATCGAGATCAACGAGTCCGTGCGGACCCTGGGCGGCAATCTGCTCTTGGGCGGTTTTCTGGTCATCGTAGTCCTGTGGCTCACGCTGGGCCTTAAAAACGCGGTCCTTACCGCCATTGGCATTCCCTTTTCCTTCCTGTGCGCCCTCATCATCATGTACGCGTCAGGGCTGACCCTCAACACCGTCACGCTGTTCGCCTTTGTGCTCCTCTCGGGCATCATCGTGGATGACGCCACAGTCATTGTGGAAAACATCCACCGGCACATGCTCATGGGCAAGCGCAAGGCCGAGGCCATTGTGGACGGGGTTGCGGAGGTCTGGTGGCCGGTTGTCAACTCCGCGCTCACCACCATTCTGGCTTTTCTGCCCATGCTTATCATGACCGGCAGCACCGGAGAGTTTTTCTCCTATGTGCCCTGGACGGTCACCATCGCCCTTGCGGGCTCCCTGTTCGAGGCCCTGTTTATATTGCCTGTGCATGTCTATGACTGGGGACCGCAAAAAATCGCCGCCCGGGAAATGACGGACGAGCTGGACGATCCCTACGTGCATCTCAAAGGAAACGTCTTTACGCCGGTCTGGAAGGTGTACCACGCGGTTCTGAGCATCTTCCTCCGGAACAAGGGTCTTGTGATGACCAGCATCATAGGACTTTTTGTGGCGGTGGTGGTGATTCTCGCGGTGTCCATCGCGGGAATTTATCCGCTCATTCCTGTGAAGTTCTTCCCTGGAAGCTACTTCCGCTACCATGTGGCGGTTCTTATGCCCGTGGGCACCCCCATCGAGGAAACCGACAAGGCGGTGCGGGACCTCACCCAGGTCATTCTTTCCTTTGGGCCGGAGCAGGCGGATTCCGTGGCCGGCGCCGCGGGATATTACGAGAACGAGGACTATCGGCGCCAATCCGGCGGGCATTACGGGGAAATGGTGGTCACGCTTCCCGAGGACGACATCCGCAAATTCCCGGAAAACCCGGCCAACGATCCCATGCTGCATCTGGACTTCATCCGCAAAAAACTCCGCGCCCACATCGCGGAAAAATACGCGGACGCCAAATACCGGCCCCAGGTCAAGGTGTTCGAGGAAAGCACCGGGCCGCCGACCGGAAAGGACGTGAACATCCAGGTGGCGGCCAATACTCTCGAAGGCTGCATTCAGGCGACAGACAGGATACTCGCTTATATGCGGCAGGATCCGGAGCTTCTGGATTTGAGGGAGATCGAGGACAACCGGCCCGAGAAACAGAAGGCGGCCATTTTTGTGCCCAAGGAGGAAAAGGCGGCGGAGTACGGGCTTAGTCCGGCCATGGTGACAGGCATTGTGGCGGGGGCCTTGAACGGATATCCTGCCGGGAAGTACAGGACTCCCTACGAGGAGGTGGATCTTATGGTCCGGGTGGCGCGCAAAGACGACGCCGTCAACGCCGGGGCCACAGGGCTTGCGCATCCCGCGGAGGTTTTGGATGTTCCGGTGGTCGAGCACAGCGCCGCGCCGGTTTATGTGCGGGACCTGGTGGACGTGCGCTATGTCGAGGAGCCTAACGTGCTTGCCCGGTACAAGGGGCAGCCCACCGTGACCATCAAGGCGGATATCAGGGAAGGGTCCAGGCTCTCGTCCGCCCGGGTGGCCAAGCTGGTCCAAGACCATGTGGCGGCGGGCGGCTTCACCGGCGCGGCTGTCACCTTTGGCGGGGAATTCGACACGACCAGCCGCTCCTACCGATCCCTCGCCTACGCGTTTTTCATTGCGCTTTTGGGGATTTACATGGTGCTGGCCTCCCAGTTCAACAACTACTCCCAGCCCTTCATCATCATCTCCGCCGTGCCGTTCGCCCTCATCGGCGTGGTATTCGGCCTGTTTGTCACCCGCACCACCTTCACCATCGGCAGCTTCATGGCCGTGGTGGGACTGGCCGGGGTCGCGGTCAACAACTCCATCCTCATCATTGACTTTGCCAACATCCGCAGGGCCGCGGGCAAAGGGGTGCGGGACGCCATTGTCGAGGCCTGCGCCGCGCGGCTCAGGCCCATTCTCATCACCACTGTGACGACTATTTTGGGTCTTTTGCCCACGGCGGTGGGCTTTCCCAGAAAATCCCTTTCCTGGGCGCCCATGGCCATGGCCTTTGTGGCGGGACTCGCGACTTCGACAGTCCTGGCCCTGCTGATTGTGCCGGTCGAGTACGAATTGTTTGACAAATTCCAGCGGAGCGTTCAGGAGAAGTGGTGGCCCAAGGTGGCCGGACGCTTCCGGAAAAGCGGGGATTCCCTGGAGAGGGACGCGGAACATTCTGACGGACAGGAAAACACCGAGGTGTGACATGAGGCTGACTCTCGCGGGACTTTTGGCCCTGGCCCTTGTGGCGGCGCTTTTGCTGCCCGGGGCCGCGATGGCCCTGACGCTGGACGAGGCGATTGCCTACGCCCTCAAGCATTCCGAGGACGCGGAGATAAGCCGGGAACAGGCGAAAGAGACCATGGCAAAGGGCGGCCAGGCGGTGGCCTTTATCTGGCCCCAGGTGAAGGCCACAGGCGCCTACACGGACTTGGACAGCAACGCGGAGGAAAACAAATACTTCCCGTTTCTGAACACCCCCGACAAAACCATGAGCGCGGGAGTGCAAGGCTCCCAGGTTCTCTTTGCCGGAGGACGGATTTGGCGGAGCATCGAGTTACGGAAAAACCTTCTGGGCCAGGCCGGGCAGGCGGAAAAAGGCGGGCTTCGGAACGTGCGGGCCGCAACCCGGCGCGCCTTTTACGGGGCGCTTTTTCAAAACGCCACAGTGGAGGTTCTAAAAGACAGGGTCCAGCAGCGCAGGGCGGAACTGAAAGACGCCCAGGATCTCCGGGACGCGGGAGTGGTGACCCCTCTGGACGCGCGGCAGGCGAATCTCAATCTCAACTTTGGCCTGGACGCCCTCAAAGAGGGAGAGGCGCTGGCTGAACAGGCCCTCATCCGGCTGAACCGCACCATCGGCGCCAAGGCCGGGGGGAAACTCCTTGCGCCCGAAGGCGAGATTGACAAGGTTCCGGACGCGGAAAAACTCCTGGCCGAACTGGAAGGCGCGCTTGGCAAGAATGAGCTTTTGGATGCCCGGACCAGCGAGACGCGCAGGGATGGCGCGCTCCTCGAGAAAAAAATCGCCACGGGCGGGTATTTTCCCGAGCTTGCCCTTGTGTCCGGCATAGAGACGGAAGGCGCCGATTATAACCACAGGGATGAGACGTGGTCCTTGGGTGTCAACGCCGCCTGGAACATTTTTGAGGGCAATCTTACGCGGTCCAAGGTTCGGGAGGCAGGGGCGCGGCTTCGGCAGGCGGAGGAGGGAGTGCGCAAGACCAGGGAAGAGCTTGCGGCCCAGGCCGAGGCATACCGGGTGGACGCGAAAACACTTGCGGAGCGCACCGCCCTGCAAAAAGAGGCGGTGACCCTGGCGGAAAAAAACTACGAGGACGCCCGGGGGCAGTACCGGGCGGGAACCATCACCCTCACCCAGCTTGGGGAGTTCAGCCTGACCTACGCGGAGGCCCGGTTTAACCTCCTGCGCATATACTACCTGCGTCAGGAGCTTGCCACCGGCATTCTCGCGCTGTTGGACAAATAGGGCGGGATTTTCCAAACCTGGAGGGTCCATGCTGTCCTTGATTCCCAGGTTTTCCCCGGGCCAGGACGCGCGGCGCCCCCCCTTTGACCCGGGACAGGCCCCGGCGGAGGAATGCCTCTCCTTCCTCTATGTCACCGGAAGGGGCCGGTATTCCCCGCTCTTCCCCTGCATGTCCCTGCACGCGGTCCTTACCGGGGCCGGGCAAACAATCCCCATGGGCCACACCAGTATTTGGGTGTTGGAATGGCGCATGGCCGCGGGTCCGGAAACTCCGGGGCGGACGCGCGCTCTCCCGAAACCTTCCCGCCGGCGCGCCGCGGAAAACCTTGACAAAGGAACCCCCCCCGGAGGAAAAAGGCGGAACGCTTATCGGGGAGCGATCAGGATATCCGGGCTGGACGGACAAGCCCGGAAAAAGCCGGGGACTCCGTCCGGGCCATCGCCCTGGAAAAGAAGGAGCGCGGCGCCCTAAGACTCATGATTTCCAACATCACGTGGCATTGAAACAGGGCCATGGACCAGCACAGGCCGGAAATTCTCGCCCCCGCCGGAGATACCCCCTCCTTTCTCGCGGCTCTCGCCGCCGGGGCGGACGCGGTATATCTGGGTCTCAAGGCGTTCAACGCCCGCATGGCCGCCAAAAACTTCTCCCTTTCCGAACTTGCCCGCATGGCGCGGCTTGCCGCTGAAAAGAACGCCAAGGTCTATGTGGCCATGAATGTCCTCATGCGCCCGTCCGAGGCTGTGGACGCGGGCCGCCTTGTGGAAAAACTCGCCCGTGATGTCAAACCCGCCGCCCTCATCATCTCCGACCTTGGCCTTTGCTCCATCGCCCGCCAGGCCGGATGGCGGGGCGGAATCCATCTTTCCACCATCGCCAATGTAACCCATCCCGCGGCCATGCCTTTTGTGCGGAAACACCTGGGAGTGTCCCGGGTCATCCTGCCCAGGGAGCTTGACATTGACGGGATCCGCCACTGCGCCGCCGCGTGCCCGGAGGGCCTGGACCTCGAGGTGTTCGTCCATGGCGCCCTGTGCTACGGGATTTCAGGCCGCTGCTACTGGAGCAGCTTTCTGGGGGGGAAAAGCGGACTGCGCGGGCGCTGTGTCCAGCCCTGCCGCCGGCTGTACAGCGGAATGGCCGGGGCGTTGCCCTTGTTCTCCTGCCGGGATTTGCGCCTGGATGTGCTGGTGAAGGCGCTGTTGAAAGAACCCCGGGTCGCCGCGTGGAAAATCGAGGGGCGGAAAAAAGGCCCGCATTATGTGTACCATGTGGCCCGGGCCTACCGGCTTTTAAGGGACGAGGGCAATGATCCCGCTGTGAAAAAGGAGGCTTTGGCGCTGTTGGAAGGCGCCCTGGGAAGGCCCTGGACCCATTACCGGTTTCTTCCCCAGCGGCCCCAGGTTCCTGTTATTCCGGAAGGCCCTACCGCTTCCGGCGCGCCGGCGGGCGCCACGCGGGGAGAAGGGGACAACGCCGTGGCGGTTCTTTCCAGGGCCGTTCTCCCCGGCGACCTCCTGCGGGTGGGATACGAGGACTGCCCGGGCCACCGCACCCTTCCGGTGCGCCGCGCCCTGTCCAGGGGAAGCGTGGTTCCTCTTTCCGTGGAAGACGGCCCGGCACCCTCCCCGGGAACCCCGGTTTTTTTGGTGGACAGACGCCTGCCAGAGCCTTCGGCGAAAATCCGGGAGCTTCAAACCCTTCTGGACGCCCTTCCCTCGCAACCGGCAGGGCCCTCCCGTTTCGTCCCCCGTCAGCCGCATACCCACAGGCCGGAACGCAAAACCATGGACTTTGACGCGCGCTGGAGCTGGCCGGACGGGAAGCCTCGGGAGGGCGCGGGGATTTGGCTTTTGCCGGAAACCGTTGAGCGCGCTCCCAAGGGAGCCGCGTCCAAGGTCTGGTGGTGGCTGCCGCCCGTGGTGTGGCCGGAGGGGGAAGCGGAGTTGTCGCGGGGTGTGGAGAGGCTGCTTTCGGAGGGCGCGCGGAGGTTTGTGCTGAACGCGCCCTGGCAGGCCGCGTTTTTTAAGGAAGGCGCGGCCGCGCTCTGGGCCGGGCCGTTTATGAACACGGCCAACGCCTATTCCTTGGAGACCCTGCGGCTTTTGGGGTTTGCGGGCGCCATTGTCAGTCCGGAGCTTTGCCGGGAGGATTTTCTCTCCCTTCCCGGCAAAAGCCCCCTTCCTCTTGGCGTTGTGCTGTCCGGCGTGTGGCCCCTCACGGTTTCCCGGACCCTTGCGGAGGGCGCGCCCCTGGAGACCGCCCTTGCCAGCCCCAGGGGCGAGGTTTTATGGGTCCGGAGGCATGGGGAGAATTACTGGGTGTATCCCGGCTGGACCCTGGACCTGGAAGAATTCCGCGCGGAGTTGCGGGAGGCGGGGTACTCGGTGTTTGTCCGCCTGGAGGAGCCTTGGCCCGCCAAGGTTCCGCGTCCCTCCCGTTCCGGCATTTTCAACTACCGGTTAAAACTCCTGTAAGCGGTTTGAGGAGCATCCGTCCGAATTCCGCGCCGGCGGAAGGGGTTGCGCGGCTTCGGCATCTTGCTGGAGAGAGGAGTGTCAGAGCGTTTGTCTGGAATCAATGTCATCAACTTTAGGATTCCCCCTCACCCTGGCCCTCTCCCCCAGGGGCGAGGGAAATTCCCGCCGGATTATTTGGCAGGAATGCTCATGATGGCTGGACAGCGGCATGGCAAAAGGAGTGTTGCCCATTTCTTTGATGTATCCGCCTGGCACGGAAGCCGTTTTATCCACACGCGCCGCGCGGGGTTCCCTCGCCCCCCGGTTCTTTTCGGGGGGAGAGGGGCAGGGTGAGGGGGGATTAACTCATTGCCATGATTCAATTTTTTAATATGGAGCCAAGCCAGCCTTAAGTTGATGGCATTGTGTGGGGAATTGCATCTATAAAAAAGGAACGGCCTCACCCCAGGGAGATTGAGAGTGAGCTTTCAGCAGGTGGTATGGATTTCAACGCATTTTGGTATTATTCCTGTTTCACCGAAAAACGCCAGGCGCAGTACCAGTCCCCGGGATGGGGGTCCGGCGGACAGCCCACGCATTCACAGGCCACCGTGGGATCAATGGCGCGGGCGAAACTTGGATATTCGGCCATTCCGCCGGATTTGCAGGGATAATCCTCCATGCCTTTGCGTTTCCTCGCGGACTGGACGCGGCAGTCCCGCATGTAAAAGACAAAGCTCTCCGGTCCCTCGTCCAGAATGTCCTGGACATTGATAAAGGCGTAGAGGCGGAACCTGAGGGCGGTTTTTACGCCGTCAAGCCCCGGATTTTCCGGAAGACGGAGGAGGGTTTTGATACGGCGGGCCTCGAACGGAGAGAAGCGGGTCCAGCAGGTGTCGTTGGTCCGTTTGGCGTCAAACATGCCGTGGGCGAACTCGATGGCCTGGAACCATAGGCCGTCGTTGGCGAGCCAGTTGACGGAGAGGGTTTCGGCCAGGGCCTTTTGGCGGTCGGGGGGCATGTCGAGAAGGGCTTTGGGCAGGCCGTCATCGAGGGCAAAGCCCAGGGTTTTTGAGAGGCGCCGGGTCTGGATGGCGCTGGACTGGGAGTAGGCTTTTTCCATGGCCGCAAGGGCGCGCTCCTGGCCGAGCTGGTGGCATGCCTCGGCGTACCACATTCCATAATGCATGGCTGTGCGGTGGAAGAGGTCAAGGAGCAGGCGCGCCCTGTCTTCGCGGGAGAGGGAATCCAGGGAGTCGGGGCCGGGCATGGGATACCTCCGGGGTCAATGGTGTGGAAGACGGATTTAACCATTTATTGGTATGGCCAATTTGCCTCCCTTCTGTCAAGGCGCCTGTGGCCGGCCCTGGCCAATGCCAAGAGCCATTGCGGAAAGGCCGGCGGGACCTTCCGGGGATGCGCCGGACGCCCGCCGTCCTGGAGGGCCGAATCCGGACTCAAAATTTGTTTTGACTTTTCAGGGCAGCCACACTATTTTTTAACTTTTGAGGTAATTGCAAAATGAGGCGTAGGTTGGGTGGTTCCGGGCCGCAAGGCCCGGGTTCACCCAACATTTCTAAATGATTCCTTTGTGTTGGGTGAAC
>JAGVGH010000118.1 GCA_020057225.1 Desulfobacterales bacterium
CAACGGAAGTTGTTCGAATAGCCACCTTCAGGTGGCTCATGGTTTTTAACCGCTTTGAGCGGTTCACGATCTTTTCAAGCCACCGGCTATGCCGGTGGTCTTTGACTTTGCTTATAGATAAGCACAGAACGATGTCACCTCCCAATCCGCGCCACCTCCGCGTTGGCCGCTTCCCAAGGCCCCAGCATGAACACGGCGTGAAACCCTTCCCGGGAAAGCCGGGGCAAGGACTCTTCCAGCGCCCGGGCCTGCCGCAGCACGACCTCCTCCGGAACCCGCCGGGTTCCCCGCCCGGCCTGCCGCGCCACGCACTCCTCCCCGGAAACCGTAAACACCACCGCCACGGCGGGCGCGCCAAACAGCCGGGCCATGGCCACAAGCTGTCTGCGCGCGAACGGCTCCACCGCGGTGGAATCCATGACCGCCAGTTTTCCGGCCCCCATACGCAGCCGCAAAACCGTGTGCGCCAGAAAAAACGCCTGGGGCGTGACGCTTTGGTCCGAAGGGTCCCCGCACACCATTTCCCGGCAGGCGTCCGAGGAGACAATCTCGTCAGGGCTGAAGTGTTTGGCCGCAAAGGTGGATTTGCCGGAGCCCGAGGGGCCGCACAGGACGACCAGCGCCCGCGCGGGGATTGCGACGCGCGCGCAGGGAGGCGGGCCGACAGGGGGGGCCTGTGTCATGGCGTCACCGGCGCGGACGGGGAAACAACCCGGTTGATGACAAGGCCGTGGGCTTTGCCGAAAACATGAATCCGCTCCGGATGAAACGCGCCGGAGAGATAGGTTTTGCGGAAATCCGCGTCATCCAAAAGCAGCAACAGATGGGCGATGTGCCCGGAATACCCCGGGCTGTCCAGGGCCTGGATTTGACGGAAGGTTTGCCCGGCAAGGTCCCGCGCCCCCCGGCGCATGGCCGCGCCGTTGCCCTTGCATTCCCGCTCCGAGTAGAGACCGCGGCAGGAAAAGGGGCGGATGTCGTAGATATGGCACAGGTTTTCGGCGTTTAAAAACGCGCAGCGCGCAATGCCCTTTTGCATCAGGGTTTTTCGGTTTTCCGCAAGCGCCCTGGCCACATGTTTTTGTTCTTTGCCCGGCATCGAAAGAAGCCGGTGGCGGATACGGGCCGCCTCCAGGGTTGAGGCGTCCACCGCGCCCACGTCTGTGCAGCAAAACGCGCAGCCCGGGCGGCAGAGGGCCTCTCTGGCGTATTCCTCCAGAGTTTGGGCGTGCCGGGCGTAAATGGCTTCGAGGTTTTTCTCAAGGCTTAGGGGGAGCATGGGTTTCGCGGTCCAGGGCGGGACAGAGGTGAATGGAACCCATCAAAACACGGTGGAGGTAATTGCAAGACCACTACGCCTCATTTTGCAATTACCTCCAGGCTTCTCAATTTTTATCCTTTAAAATTTTCACACCGGCCCTCGCATTTGGGGAGCCTCAACAGGCACAGGCCGTAATAGAGGTTCTGGCAGCTCACCGCGCTGTCGCCGCCCGGTTTCCGCTCACCGCACGCGGAGGCGCGGACAAGGCGGGCAAGTCTCCGGCACCAGATGCGGGTCGCTGTCTCCGCCTGAATATCAAACTGGTCCACCTGGTCAAGGTATTCGTCAAAGGCGCGCTCCCATTCCCGCACAACCGCGCAGCGCCACTGCTCGTGCAAACAGGGGTCCATGGTGGCCCGCAAGAGACACCCGCGTCCGCAATAATGTTCGCATCCGGTGGCGGGCAAAGGGATGACAATGGCCTGCATGGCTTTCCCGGGGGGCTGTGTTGGAGAAAAGCCTTGTTCGCGCCATGTCTTGCGGCGCGGGCGGAACATCCTGTATAGTATTATAGCCGGTTCACTTCTCCGGTCAAGTCCTCTTGAATGAAAACCCTCACATGTTTATCCGTCCGGAGGCGCCCTATGGATACAACACGGGTGAAAGATCTGATGGTGCCGGTGGCCGAATACGCCACAGTCGGCGAAAACGCGACCCTTCACGAGGTGGTGCTAATGATCGGGAACTTTCTCAAAAAAGCGCAAACCAGCGGCGAATCCGAGGATGCGCCGGGATCCCGCATGGAATATCCCTACCGCGCCGTGCTTGTCACGGACCCGCAGGGCAAGGTGGTTGGTAAAATCAGCCAGACCGATGTCCTGCGCTCCCTGGAGCCCAAGTACGACAGGATATTGCGGGATCCCTCGGCCCCCATTCGGCTGGGGTTCAGCATGGACTATCTCATGCGCGCGGTGCGGGACTACGGGCTGTGGGAGAAGCCCCTGGATGATTTGTGCCGGAAGGCCGCGGAGAAAAAGGCGCGGGATGTCATGCATGTCCCTGCCGAGGACGAGATTGTGGACGAGGATCTGGGACTCAACGAGGCCGCGCATCAGATGATTATCGGGCATCACCAGTCGCTTCTTGTCACGCGGCAAGAGCGCATTGTGGGCATCCTGCGGCTTACCGACGTGTTCGCGGAAATCTGCCGCCGCATGAAGGCTTGTGTTTTGTAACCGAGGCCGCGCATGGAAAGGCTTTATTCAACATTTGCCCGGGCCGTCAACGCCAATGGGCATATTCTCATTTTCCCCTTGACACCCCGGGATCAAAACCGTAGGGAGTCTAGCGCGTAGAAATACCCGCGCGGGGAGGGTCTTTTTCAGCGCCCCGCCGCCGGAAAACCCATCCACCTTAAGAAAGACGAGACACCATGGAACAACGCATTCACAACTTCAATGCCGGACCCGCAGCCCTGCCCCTGCCCGTCCTTGCCACCGCGCAAGAGGAGCTTTTGAACTTCAAAGGCTCCGGGATGTCCGTGATGGAAATCTCCCACCGTTCCAAGTGGTTTGACGGCATTCTGGAAGACGCCGTCGTCCGTATGAAACGGCTTCTGGGCGCGGGCGACAACTACCAGGTGCTCTTTCTTCAGGGCGGCGCCAGCACGCAGTTCGCCATGGCGCCCATGAACCTTTTGCCGGACGGGCAGGCCGCAGATTACGTGAACACCGGGACCTGGGCCAAGAAGGCCATTCAGGAGGCCCAGATTCTTGGGAAAAAGGCCAATGTTCCGGCCACAAGCCAGGACAGGAACTTCGCCTACATTCCGAAGAACGTCAGCTACACCCCGGGCGCGGCGTATGTGCATCTTACGTCCAACAACACCATCGAGGGAACCCAGTACAACGGGTTTCCGGACACAGGGGACGCTCCCATCGTGACGGACATGTCGTCGGACATGCTGTGCCGTCCTGTGGACATCAGCAAATGCGGACTGGTATATGCCGGGGCGCAGAAGAACCTGGGTCCCGCCGGGGTATGCATCGCGGTCCTCCGGAAGGACATGCTGGAGCGGGTGCCGAAAACCATTCCCACCATGTTCCGGTACACGACCCACGCGGAGAAGAATTCGCTTTACAACACGCCGCCGTGCTGGTCCATTTATATTGTGGGGCTGGTTTTGAAGTGGCTGGAAGAGACAGTGGGCGGGCTTGACAAGATGGAGGCGCAGAACCGCGCCAAGGCGGAGCTGCTCTACAAGGCCATTGACAAGACAGGGTTTTACAAGGGCACGGCGGACAAGGAAGACCGTTCGTGGATGAACGTGACCTTCCGCCTGGGGAGCGAGGATTTGGAGAAGAAGTTTGTGGCCGAGGCGGAGAAGGCCGGGCTTGGCGGGCTTAAGGGGCACCGCTCGGTGGGCGGATGCCGCGCGTCCATTTACAACGCCACGGGCCTGGACGCTGTGGAGGCGCTGGTTTCCTTCATGAATGATTTTGAGAAAAACAACGGGTAGTTGTTTGGATATTCCCCCCGGGCGGCGCAGGCCGTCCGGGGGGGCGCATCTGTTTTAGGGATTGACCGCCTCCTGATGTTTATGGCAAGGTAATTGTATTACGCGTTTTGCAACGCAACCCGGGAGAAACGCCATGTCCATGGAAGAGGCGCTGACAGAATTCCAAGCGAGCTACACGCCACAGCCTCCCAGAAAGTTCCCTGAGCACCCCAATCAAATCCTTCCCGTGGCTGTAGGGGAGGACAACCTGTCCCCCGCGCCGCGCGAGGACGCCCGGTTTGGAAATCCGCCCGTGAATCCTCCTCCGCCTTTTGGTGAAAACACCTATCTATGGGTCATTACCGGGGAAGGGATTCCCCATATCCTGGAAAACGACCCAAGGAAGGACAGCCATGGCCTGGAGAGGCTGACCCACACCAACCTCACGGGAGGCGGGCCCGCGTACCGCGGCGGGGAGATTTGGTTTAAGTCGGAAACCGGGTTTTGGCTCTCGGGCCATTCAGGCAGGTATATGCCCCAAAGCGAGGCCCAGCTTTTGGGTGTTATAGCCATTTGTAACGCGGGCGGATACCATGTTCTTTCTTTGGGCTGGGATGAGGAAAGAAATCTTCCTATTCGCTGGCGGAACGATTTGGTGTAGATTGACTCAAGACGCAGGATATCTTTACGGGGAGGCGCCTGAGCCATGAGTGAGGAACGGCTTCGGAAACTAATAGAATGCCCGGCGAATCAATCACTTGAAGACTACCTTAAACATTGGGGGCAAAAGTTTACCAGAGACCAGGACCACCTCTCGATAGAAGTGGAGGGGGCCACAGGGCGTAAATTTTCCGCCTGGGAAGCCTATAAGGCTTTTGGTCCCGGTGTTCTTGCCGAGGCTTTTGACGAGATGACGGCCATCATTGTCTGCGACAGGGAAGAGCCGGCGCGGACACTGAGGGAAAGGCGCAAGGAGCTGGGTCTGAGCGTTGAGCAGCTCTCCGGGTTTTCAAGCGTGCCGCGGGAAATCATAACGCAGGCTGAGGATCCGCGTTTTCGCACCAGGTTCCGCATCCTGGAGAAGCTGGCGAGAGCGCTTGCCCTGGATGAGAACGCGCTGACCTTTGTGGCAGGGGCCGGAAGGGACGCCAGCCTGGGCGCGCGTCTGCGGGAGATAGGCAACCAGACGACAGTGTTTCAGCCCATGCATGTCATGCTGCTGGCCCAGGCCGCCTGGGTCATCCGCAAGCAGACAGAACTTGGGAGGTGGCTTTACGGGGAAAATTTTCAGAGTAAACTGGCGGCGTTCAAGCCATCTCCCGATTACGGGGACGCCCGGCGCCATGCGTGGATGGTGGGATACCAGTTGGCGAAAGAAACGCGGAGGCTGTTGGGCTGCCCGGATGGCGTCCCGGTTACGATGCGGGAGATTTGCGGAAATATCCTTGATATCCCTTTGGTTCAGGCAAAACTCCCCAAAGATATTTCAGGGGCGACTATTTACAATTACGGGACAAAGGGAATAGTTGTAAACACGCAGGAACAAAATTACAATGTATGGATTCAAAGGATGACTATTGCCCACGAGCTAGGGCATATACTTTGGGATCCTGCATGGGAATCGCAAGCAATTAAAGTTGATAATTATGGAAATCTTGAAATAAATACGGAACATAAGAGTGAAGATATTGAAAAAAGAGCAAGTGCTTTTGCTGTAGAATTATTAGCGCCTCAACAAACCGTTATAGATATGTTTAAATCAAACTCAGATGAAAAAGATGCACTCCGTGGAATTATGGAATATTTCGGTATAGGTTTTACTTCAGCGGTCCATCATATAGAAAACTCCTTTTTCAATCTTGAAAAAAAGAGGATATCTCTCGGAAATATCCAGGGCGTTCCAACACAAGCCACAACAGAATGGGTTGACAAAGAATTCTTGGGAACGGAGAATTTTGAACCCAAATCCATACCAGACCACAAAAGAGGACGTTTTTCCTTGTTTGTTGTGCAGGCTGAAGAGCAAAACCTCATTTCCAGGGACAGCGCCGTCTCGTATCTTTCCTGCGCGCCGGAGGAGTATGAGACCGCTAAAAACACCATCCGCAGTCTTTTCACGCAAGGCTGAATCCGGGCAAACCCTTTGAAACCATAACCCTACAACGCAAGATGTTCCCTCTTGACACAATATATTGTGGTTGGTTAAAACTCCAACCGCTATAAGTTGCACATAAACAACAAGGTTGCGCTGTAAAACTGGAAAACTTAGGATCTGTGTGAGGCTAATGCAATTGGGCGGAGGTTGGGGGGGTCCGGGCCGCGAGGCCCGGGTGTACCCAACATTTCTAAATGATTCATATCTGTTGGGTGAACCTGCCCTTCGGGCGGAACCACCCGGCCTACCTCAAATTTGTCGTTTCCATGAGTTTTGCAATTACCTCTGGGGGTAAAAACTTATCCGCGTGATTCCGGCTTCCGGTTTGTCCCGGCCAGTTGCCCGTCCACATGCTTCCGCGCGGCCTCAAAAATTGTCTCCACCTGCCGGGTGTCCGGAAGCACGCTTTGGAGCATGTCCAGATAGCCGCGTTTCAGAATGGCTGAAAACGTGTGCCGGAAGTTGACATCAAACACCCATCCGACCTGAAAGAGTTTGAAATCGTTCAAAGTACGCATGTTACGGACCTGAACCGGACGCCTTGCGAGAATATCCGCCTCCACCTCGGGACTGATGGCGGGAAGGTCGGGCAGTCCGTGCTCCACAGCGCCGTTTCTTTTTTTCCCGGTTTCCCGGTAGTACACGGAGACGACGCGGTAGATGTCGAGCTTGTCGGCGTCCCGCAGCATCTTGGCGAAAAGGAGTTTGCGGGGATTTCCTTTTTTAGGCGAGAAGGGGCGGTTGTGCCAGGCGATTGCATATACGAGAACGCTCTTTTCTTCCCTTTCCATTCCTTTGAGCACATGCTCCCTTGCGAGGACGTTGAGGGAGAGCCTGGCGTGGTTTTGGCTTTTAAGGTCTGAGAAGGTGCGGTAGCGCGTGTACTGGGTGTAGCGTCCCACGTCGTGGAAGAGGGCCGCGGCCTTGGCGAGGGGGATTTCGGATTCGGGAAGCCCGAGGACCTTGGCCAGGGCGGTGATTTCCTCCATTACTTTTAAGGTGTGGAGGGTTTTGAGGTCCAGGTTGGCCTGGCCGGCGGGGTCCTGGCAGGCGTGGGAGCGGGCGTGGGCGTTGAACCAGGCTTCGAATGCGCCGAGTTGTGTTGCGTCCATGGAGAGGGGGTTCCTGGTGTTGGGGTTTGAGGCGATGAGGGTGTCCGCGCCGGAAGCTTAAAACGAACGTTCATTCCCACAAGCCGGACGGAATATACCATCAAACATTTCATTTTTCAAATAAATTATACAGGTTGACAAACACCGCCAAAGCCTGCGAATTCCCGGAAAAACAACCCGGAGCCGCCCGTCACAGAAAATGCGCCGTCGGCTTCCCCTCCGCGTCTATGTCAATGTGCGCCATATCCCCGGTCTTGACATTGAGCCTCCGAAAATCCCGAACCACATCGTCATGCCTGTCCCGCCGCCAAAACACCGTCCATAGCGGGTTCCGGATGGAGTCTATCCCATACGCCTCGTGGGTGCAGAGGTTCACCCGAAAACTGTCCTTGGCGATGAGCGTGTCCGCCTCCGCCAAAAAATAGTCCATCCTGTACAGGTTCTCATGCAGCGCCTGGGAAAGCCGCTTTTGAAGCTCCGGACTCTCATTCAAATAATTGTTCACAACCTGATACAAATCATCCTGGTCGTGAATCGAAAGCCCCAAAACCGCGAACCTCTGGTGCTTGAGCGCGAAATCCTCCATCGCCCGCTCCCGCTCCTCCACCATCCTCAGCGCGTCCTCAATGGTCGGCAACGGGCCTTCGCATCCGTTCACAATGTCCTCGCACATGCCTACCACCTGCACGTAAAACTCCCGGTTGTCCATTACAAACACCGGACGCTCCCGGAAATTCTTCCGCCTGCGGATGCGCCGCACTCCGTCCAGCCGCACCGAGCGCTCGTCCCCGGCGAACTCCGCGGACTCCACGCTCGATATGTCCTTGGCCTGCACGGTCCAGATGTCCCCATCATGGGTCATGATGTATTCGATTTCGCAGCGGAACCCTAAAAAACGCTCGATGTCCTGGGAAATATCCAAAAGCCGGGTGTCATGGGGTGTCCCGGTGACGTAGGGATCCCTTTGGACTTTCTGGGACGAGTCGGCCAGATACCCGAACTCCCAGGTGTTCTTGAGCTTTTTAGCCATGATCTTCACGCCCGGCACAAAGGGCATGACAATCAGGCCCATTTGGCCGGTGTCTATTTCAGGCGCCCCCATGAATTTCTGCTGGCGCAAAATGGAAAGGCGCTTGGCCGTGTTGGAAAGCTGAATGATCTTGGAGCGCGCGTACTTGATGCCTCCCGGGTCGGCGTAGGTCTCCAGGGAATCAAAGGTTCCTCCTTTGAAAAACTCCTCCTGGGGATGGGCGCTCCGGGCGATGACCTTGAAACTTTCGCAGTGCTCCGCGAGAAAGCGGCCAAGCTCCTCGAAATCCCCGGAGTGGAAGGTTTCCGCGGAAAGATACAAAAAGGGGGGGACGTGGAAGCCGCCCTCGGTCAACAGCCGGAGCAGACGCGCTTTTTCAGGAATCTTGGTTTCCATGGGTCCTCGCGGAGCTTGCGCCCGAAGGCGGAGAAGGTGTGGCGGGTTTGGCGGTAACAGCTGATGGTGGGAACTGTACCCGAATGCGGAAAAGCGTGTCAACGGGTCAGGACGCCAACAGACCGGACCGGACTTTTTTTAGCGGCTTTCTCACGCTTTAGGATTTAAAATCTCCTCCAGCTTGTCCAGATTTTCCCATTCGCCCACCACAATCACGGTTTCGCCCGGCTCAAGGGTCGCGTCAAAGGAAGGGTTGAAGAGCATCTTTCCGTCATGCTTCTTGATGGCCACCACGATAAGATTGAGCTCCTGGCGTATCCGGCTCCCGGCCAGGGTCGCGCTGGCAAGGCGCGATTCCGCGGAGATGGGGATTTCCTCCATCCGGATTTCCTTTCCGGAGCCTCCCATGGTGAGTTCGATGAAGTCCGTGACTGTGGGTCTCAAAATGCTCTCTGCCATGCGTTTGGCCGCGATGTCATAGGGGCTGATGACCTTGTTGGCGCCCGCGGCCGTGAGCTTGCTTAAAGAAGTGTTGGCGTTGGCCCGGGCCATGATGTACAGGTCCGGCCGCATCTGCCGGGCCGAGAGCACCAGAAACACGTTGTCCGTGTCGGTTCCCAGGGCCGCCACCAGTCCCGCCGCCCGCTCGATGCCCGCCTTTACCAGGTTGGCCTCGTCCGTGGCCTCGCCGTTCACGTATAACAGGCCGTCCTCGTCCAGCGCCCGTATGGCGGTTTCACTCCTGTCAATCACCACGGTCTCCAGGCCGTCGGCGGCCAGGTGGCGGCACAGCACCCGGCCAATCCTTCCGTAGCCGCACACAATGGTGTGCCCCTTCCGCTTTGCGATGCTCCGGTCCAAGCGTCTCCTCCCCATGATCTGGCGTATCCGGCCTTCCACCATGAACTGCATGGCAAGGCCCGCCACGTAAAAAAAGGTTCCGACCCCGGAAAAAATGAGGATGATGGTGAAAAGGCGGCCGGCCTGGCCCAGCGGACGGGTTTCCCCGTATCCGACTGTGGCGAGGGTGATGACCGTCATATAGAAGGCGTCCATGAAGGGCCATCCCTCGATGAGCATGTAGCCGCATGTCCCCGTGATGAGAACGGCGCTCACGCCGATGGTGAGGATGGCGATATGGCGGAACTGGTGCATGGTGTCAGCTTGTCCACGGGAACGATTCCGGCCTGTTCCCGCGTCTGTGGGTGTTCCCGCCGTTGATCAGGGTGTTTTTCCCTTTTCCCGTCAGCCGTATGAAAAGGTGTGTCAGGATGTCTCAAGGCGCCATCCCGCGGGGCGGTCCACAGGGTGCCAGCGGGGGCCCTATCAGAAGCGCTTTCAACTGGCCACACCGTTCCGCGGTTGTCCGGCGCAAAGGGAATAGCATGGTTTGGGCGGCAAGGGAACCGGGACGCGCCGGTTCCCGTTTTTCAGTGTGCGATAGCGGTCGCGACGGAACCATTGGGCTATGCTATGCGGGACATGTTTCTGACAGTTTTGTTACAAGCGGACAGTATCCCAGGATTTTGGAGAAGGCGATTGCACGGCACTTATCTATATGATATCAGAAGTAATTGCGAAACTCTAAGAAACGACAAATTTGAGGTAGGCCGGGTGGTTCCGCCCGAAGGGCAGGTTCACCCAACAAATATGAATCATTTAGAAATGTTGGGTGAACCCG
>JAGVGH010000038.1 GCA_020057225.1 Desulfobacterales bacterium
GCGCAGGGCCGCCGCCCTGCCCATGCTGTCGTGTTCCGGCGAGGCAACGGCGGTTCCTCCCCGGAGAACCGTCACAAGGCGTCCGTGCCCGTCCCGGCTGAAAACGCTTGTCATCCCTGTGGGGTCCGTTGCGGTCTCCGCCTGCCCGTGGGAATTCCACGTGGCCGAAGCAACCCTGCCCAGCCTGTCGGCGAGGGAACAAAGACTCCCGGAAGGGTTATAGGCGGCATCCATCGAACCAAGACCGTCGGATATCCGGAGGAGGTCCGCGCCGTTGGTCGCGCGGGTGAACAGCGTGGCGGTCCCGGAAGGGTCCTGAACAGAGGTCAGGCTGCCCTGGGCGTTTAAACTGTAGAGAAACGCGGATTCGGTTCCGCTTTCACCCGGAAGCAGAAGCGCGTCCCGCACAAGGTTTCCATCGGCGTCATGGGAAAATCTCCGGAGCGCGCCTTCGGGGCTTTTGACCGCGGAGACGCGCAAGCGTCCGGAGTCCGGAGCCGCGCACAGGGAATAGTCCCAGGAGCCGGAAGGCCCCTCCTCCCCGGCGGCCAGGGCCCGCGGGCCTTGATACGAGGCTGTGCCTGTTGCCGGGTTAAGCAAAAACTGTTCTTCTCCCCGGTTGCCCGATACACGTATTGAATCCCCGGTGGTTTGGAAACCCCAGTGGTGGATGCCCTGGGAGATGCCGGAAAGGCGGCTGCCATCGTAGGTGAAGGACGCGCGGTGTCCGCCCTGGTTGACGATTGCCAAGAGGTCTCCTGAAGCGTCGTACTGGAATTCCGCGGTCAGCCCATAGGGGTTGGCGGCGCGGATGAGCCGTCCCTCCGCGTTGTGTTCAAAAATAGTGGCCTTCCCTGCCGCGTCCGTAATCCGCGTTAGCCGCGCGCCCGCCGGAAAAAGCCCCTCCCACTCCAGGCTGAGGGTGTTGCCGCATTTATCCCGCTCCTCCACAAGAAACGGGGTGATGTAACTCCCCTCTGGCACCTTGTAAACGCGCCGGGATCCGTCCGGAAACTCCAGCGTGTAATGGTTGGGCCCGGCAAGCCTCAGTTTGCCGTGGACTCCCGGCTGCGGCGTCCATTCCCCCGCCCCTGGCCCGGGAGTATAGATGTCCCGCCTTCCGTCAGGCTCCGTGACGATAACAGCGCCGCTGGCCGGGTCGAAATCCAAAAACTGTTCAAAATTTAAGCGCCACAGTCCGCCAAGGCAGCCAAACCGGGCGGGCCGCGCCAACGAGTCCCGGACAGCGCTTACCAAGACAGGAGGCCCAAAAGCCGGGCGGTGCCACAAAGGGGTCATGGCGACATGAAGGTTCAGGTTTGTCATGTTGACGCGCCACTCCGGCGCGCCAAGAGCCTCCAGACCTGTCGCGCCCGCCCCTTCAATGCTGTCCGGAAGGCCAAGTCCTGGCGCGGGAGCCGCGGTCTCTCCGGGGTTCGGAATGATTTCCCACTCCCAGTACACGGAAACGCGCGGACAGTACACATTGGGAAAGGTCACAGTCCCGTGAATGGTTTTCGGTCCCCCGGACGGAAGCGGCCTCTCGATGGAGGGAACAAAATCCTGAACAGGCGGGTCTCCGTACAAAGAGGCGGGCAGATTCATGAGGGGGCTTGTGTTTATCCTGGAAACGATGGCGCCTGACTCGTTTCCGTTTGGGCGGTGGATTTCCCGGACAGAGGAAAGGCCCGCGTTGGGGAAATCCAGGGACCATGTTCCGGTTTCCGCGTGGATTGCGAAAAGAAGGGGCTGGGAGGAGGTCTGGCCGTCGCCCTGTTCCGTCACGGTATGAAAATCCGGCGCGCAGGTTTGCGTCTCCCGCCGCACGGTTTTATACAGGTTGTCCACGGTTTCCTTGCCGCGCGGCGCGCCTTCCCACTGGCCGAGACTGAGCTTTTCGGGCGCGCCGGAGGCGTCGAAGGAATGGGAGACCGTGACTGTGTATTCTGTGACGCAGCCTGTGGCCGGGTCTGTGCGGAGGCCGGAGTCGCGCAGGCGCTCGATGAGGCGGACATTGATTTTCCAGGAGGAGACCAACAGCCAGTCTTCGGTTTCGCCGGCGCGGGCGGAAGGAGGCAGAGCGAGACAAACAAGCACGAGAGTCCAAAGGCTTATAAAAAGCCCCGAACGGCACGCCGCTCCGACGCTTTCGCGCTTAACAATTGACATAATTTCATATCGGGAATGATTCTTGAGAAGAGCGCGCAGCCGCGCGGCTGTTTATGTAGCATTGCCGGGGAGCCGGTGGCAAGAGCGGATTGTGAAGAGCGCTTGAAAGTCTTTATACAAGGCGCCATCCGACAAGCAATGCCCTCACCCCGGCCCTCTCCCACAGGGAGAGGGAGATTGAGCGGAAGCTTTCAGCAGGTGTTAGAAATGTTGGGTGAACCCGGGCCTCGCGGCCCGGAACCACCCATCTTACGCTCTAAAACTACATTTTAAATGAGGGTCTATGTCCGGTATTCTGCCGTACATAGACACCTCATTTGTGCTTCGGGCATATGATCCTCCACAACATGTCGTTGTAGAGGACATAC